>NZ_VFON01000002.1:300000-459807 GCF_006716085.1 Leucobacter komagatae
GCCGCGATCCACGGCCATGTACGTGCAGGCGGGATGGGCTTCGTCGCCAGCTCTGACTTCGTCATCGCCGGCCCCCGCGCAACGTTCGGACTAAGCGAGGTACGCATCGGCGTCGTCGCGGCAATCATCTCGGCGCCCGTGCTGAGCCGCATCGGCGACCGTTTCGCGAGCGACTGGCTACTCCGCGGTGGCGCAGTGTCCGCTTCCGAGGCGGCCGCCGCCGGATTCGTAACGCGCGCGGTTGACGGCGAGAGCACAACCGTTGACGACGCGGTTGCCGAGATTCTCGCCGATCTCAGGAGGGGCGCTCCCGCCGCACTTGCGGCCTCGAAACGACTCGTGAATCGTTCTCTCATAGCCCGGATGGACCGCGAGACCGATGAGATGGTGCAGCTCTCGACGAGCGCATTCTCGAGCTCTGAGGGGCAGGCCGGGATACAATCCTTCCTACAGCGCACCGCACCACCGTGGGAGCTGAACGCCTAGCCCCCACCTTCCTTTGAATCGATCGGCATGACACTGACTGAGAACGCGCGTGCACCGCAGCAGGACCGTAGCCGCGAGACCCGCGATCTCATCCTTGAGACCACGCTCCGCGCGCTCGCGCGGATTGGGTGGAACGCGACGACAACGTCGGTTGTAGCTGCGGATAGCGGCGTCAGTCGAGGTGCAATCCAGCATCACTTCCCGACGAAGGAAGCGCTCATGCGGGGTGTGCTCGAGTACATGTACGAGGGCCGGAATACGAGCGAGTTCTCTATTTCCGCGGAGGTGCCAGAGGGCGTTGACCGGTTCGAATACATTTCCGAGCAGGTGCTTGACTACTACGCCTCCGATCACTTCAAAGCTGCGCTGCAAATGTGGACCGCGGCGATCGGCGATGCCGAGTTCAGTGAGCAGCTACAGATGCACGGCGACAAGCTTGCCCGTGCTGTCTACGACCGAGTCGTTGTCGTGCTCAACGCAGATACAAGCGATAGTCGCACTCACCGGCTGATCCAAACGACACTCGACCTATCGCGCGGCCTTGGGCTCGCCGACGTATTGCGCGATGACTCGAAGCGTCGCCAGTCGGTTGCGCAGTTTTGGGCTGACGAGCTCAGATCAATCAAGCAGCTCAACGAGCCTCAATAGTCCGGCGCCGCCGTGAGCCGATTGCGGCCTGACCGAGAAGCTCCCGATCCTGTCCAGCTTTGTCCAGACATCCGCCAGGATGCTCGAAACAGGTGCCCGAATGCCTCTGCTCTGAGAGGATTCTGCTCAAGACGCGCTGCACGCGCCGTTTCGAAGGAGCCCCGAAGAACGCATGAGCACCCAGGCACTCTCAGATATCCCGTCGAACCGTATCCCTGCGGAGGCATTCGATGAGCTTCGTTCGACCCGCCTCGCAATCGCTGAGCGGCTCATCTGCCGGCTCCCGGCCGGTACTCGGCAGTCAGCCGCGGCCCGTATCCACGCAATGGTCGCCGACCTTCAGGCCGACCTCGGAGTGGCGCCGGAATCCGTCGCTGATCTGACGATCGCGTCGGCGGCGCTCACCCCTGTGTCAGGCGACGCCCTGCACGCAGACTTCATCGTGATTGAGGTAGACGGCGGCGCGGTGTCTTCGCCGCTTGTGCCGGCAGTAGACGGCGCCCCGTTCGCGCCGGAGTACCTCTCGGGTAGCTACCGCACCGAGCTTTACAAGGGGCTCAGCTCCACGACCCGTCGAGGGCTCGACGAACGCGCTGGCGAGGTTCTCGGGCCGCTCGTGCTTGAGGTGATGATCGAACTGCTCCACGAAGAGCTGGCCATCGTCGCGGGAGGGGCCCGGCCCGTGTTGGCCTGCCGTGGGCGCGCTTCTGAAGCTCCCATCCGCACGCACTTCGAGCCGCTGGGGTACGAGGTCGTGTACCTCCCCCACATCGACGACGTCGCCGTTGGCGCTCAGGGCGCCGCCCCATCCGTTCCTGCGGAAGAGCATCGGCTTGCGCTCACGCTTCTCAACGAGGCGGTCTCGCGGGCACGCCAGGCTCAGCTGGTGTAGCGAGCGGGGTCGCCCGCCGGGGCTCAGCCCGAGCCGGGCCCGCCCAACGACGGCGCGCCCTCTCCCACCACACCGTTCTCTCGAGACGACATGTTATTCGCCCCGATAAAGCTGTGTTTACAAGAACTTGATGTGCGCGGGCGCGGTCCTGCGAGCGAGCTGCCAAGAACTTTGCGAGCAAGCCCCAGGGCTCAGTCCGAGTCGGCCCCGCCCCCGGCCCCGTCACCGGGCGCTCCGTCACCGGGCGCTCCCTCCGGCCGTGCGGGGAAGATCCGTCCAACGAGCGGTACGTGGTCGATCGGCATGCTGAACCAGTACCTGGCAAGCGGGAGCGATACGAGTGCAATGTAGCTCGTGAGGAGCTTGTCGATCAGCGAGGTGATGACGTTCACAATGGTCACGGCCCACACGAGCGGAAGTCCGTAGCCCAGCAGGGTGTTCGTTGCGCCCGTCTGCCCCGCTCCGAAGCTGCCGCCGTGGCGCAAGAGCAAGATCGGCACCGCAATCAGCGAGCACACGGCAGCAACAATGAGGCCGAGCAGGAAGAAGCGCACGAACGTGTCGCCCATCCGAAATTTCCGAACCCCGTAGCCCCAGATCAGGGCCCCAGCGATACCCGCGAGGGCGAATAGGTAGTCGTGCTGGTCGACGATAACCCCGAAGGCACTCGTCGCAATCGCGACCGCAACTCCGCTCCACGGCCCAAGCGCGATGGCAGCGATCGCAGTACCCGCCATGTCGAGGAAGATCGGAAGCCCGAGAACGTGCACGATCACGCTGCCGAGCAGGTTGCCCGCGAGACACAATACGAGCACCATCAGTGTCGCGCCAAGCGGCACCCGCTGCACCGTCGCGACCACCTGCGTGAGGCCCGTGTCAATGCGCTCCCGCACACCGCCAGCCGGGACTCGCCTTGCTCTGCGGCAGCGAGCGACCCACGCATCCGCCTCGGCCTCGTCGGCGCCGAGGGCAACAACGATGTCTCGGACGAGCTCGGTATCGAGTCGCGCCCTGCCCTCGCTGAACGCGTTGTACACCGTGGAGCGGGGCGGAGCGGCGGCGGCCTCGTGCACACCCCGCGCGAGGCGCAGCTCGGTCACGCGCCGAACAATTTCCGCGTACGACACAGGCCCGGCCTGCTCCCGCAGGGTCTGCAGGTCTGCGGCGATCTCGTCGAATGTTTCGGTCGCGCTGCGGTCAAGGCCTTCAGCCGTCATCGTCTCCCCCACTCAACTCGTTCCCCGCGATATGAAGTGTTGTACCTCACACCATATCGAGTGCGCGGGGTGAGCCACGAGTCGCGCCGCGCCGCAGCGCAGCGCGGCGGGCCTCAGACGTTCTCGTCGACCGGCATGCCGTCCTCGCCGAACTCGACGCCGTCCCGCTCAAGCCGCTCGCGGGCCGCATGGTGCACGACACCGCGCTTCGGGGGCTTCGGTTCGAGCATTGACAGCAGCGTGGCGCGCGCGGTATTCGGGTGCTCGGCGACAGCGATCCGAACGCTCCAGAACCGATCCTTCGCGAACCGCGCGAGCACCGCCTCGCTCGCGTCGGGGTTCAGCGCCGCGGCGTTTCGGATCGACTGATTGGGGTCAGTGTAGAACGGTTCAAACTCGGCGTCGGTGTGCGCACCGAGCGCGAGGGTGTAGCGCCGGTCCTCATCCGCCCGTTCTTCGGGCGTCTTCTTTCTTCCCACTACGAAACCTCTCCTCGTTGACCTGTGAGTGGCGCGGCGGCCCCGACCGCTCGAAGCCTGCGCCGCTGCAGAAGCTGCAACCCGAGGCTGCACAGCACGGCGAATGCTGCGGCGACGAGCACCGCCTCGATCCGGTAGATGCCGAGCACCCACACTGGCAGCTCCGAGCTTGTGCTGAGCAGGATCCCAGGCGTGAGGAACAGCACGAACTGCCGGTACTTCCCGGCCTGAATATATGCCACGCTTGCGACGAGGCACAGCACGGCTACGACGACCGGGATGGGCGCGGGCAGTAGCGCGAACAGCACCGTGGCGGCGACGCCGGCGAGGGATCCCGCCACGCGGTCGGCCGCCCGCGCGAACTGCGCGTCGAAGCTCACTGCGAGAATCACGCAGAACGACAGCATCATCCAGCCCGCGTAGTCGAAGCCCGTGACCTCGGCGAACAGCACGATGAGCACGGCACCGACGGCCGTCGCGACGCCGTAGTCGAGGCGGTCGCGCACGCTCGCAGCGTGGTCTGCCTCGCGCGTCTTGATGGGCGCGAACGCGGCGGCCGCGAGCACGAGCCCGGTGCCGAGCACCGTCCCGAGCAGCACCTGCCACAGCTCGCCGCCGCCCTCCCCCACCGCGGCGAAGGCGAGGAGGTTGACGGGCGAGCGGGTGAGGATCGCGATCTCGCCGAGCTTCAGCAGGCCCTGTACGAGCGACACCGCGACCACGGCTGCGAGCGTCGCCCACAGGCCGAGCGGCCCGACGAAGAAACCGAGCATCGCAACGGCGAACGCCCACGCCGCTGCGATGAGGCGTGAGCTCCAGCTCGGGACCCGGGCGATGCCGAGCAACAGCAGCATCGTCAGGAAGCCAGCGTGCGTCGTGTTCGGGCCGATCCACACCCGGCTCGCGCCGAGCACCAGCACGGCCGCTGCAACCGCGGCGACCGCGAACAGCACGGATCGCCACGGCAGGGCGAAGCTCCGCCAGAACCCGTCTTGTCTTGCGCTCACGCTCGCCCCTGCTTGCCCATCGCTCAGCCCGACGTCTTCCCGGGCATCCCTCACATCGTATTGAATTTGTGGGCCCGGGCCCAGCGCTCGCGTGTGAGCCTGAAACGTCGAAACACCGCTTGACCGTGGGTCACCGAGCCATCAGGTTCGAAGCCGTACCTCGAGACTGCCTTTGCGGGGTTTCTCGTGAGGGGTAGTGCGATCGTCACTGTTTCAATACCGAGGGAGCAGAACCCCTCGTCGAGCGCTGCGATGGTCACGCGGGCACCGTAGCCCCAATACGCGGGGAAGAGCACGAGGGCAAAGTCCGCTGAGTCAGCCTCGGCTTCGAATCCGCCCCATCCCGCGAACACACCGCCAATGAGTACCGCCCACGGACCGTACCCATGCTCCTCCCACTGCCGGTCCTTCCCCAGGACCCAAGCAGCGGTTTCCGCAGCAGAAAAGTCCCGCGCCAGGGGCATATGTCGCCCGTTGCGGGGCTCGTTCAGAAGCGCACGAATATCCGAGATAGGGATCGCAGGAAGTCGGGCGAACGCGACGTCCACTGGCGAAGTCCCCTCAGATGGGGTGCCCGAGATAGAAGTCACAGCAGCGATCTAGATCGAAACGCGTCGCAACGTTAGACGTTAAAGCGCCATTCGCAGACGTCGCCGTCCTGCATGACGTATTCCTTGCCCTCCATGCGGGCCTTGCCCTTCGCGCGAGCTTCAGCGACCGAGCCGGTCTCGACGAGGTCTTCGAACGAGATGATCTCGCCCTTGATGAAGCCCTTCTCGAAGTCGCCGTGGATGACGCCGGCGGCCTGCGGCGCCGTCGCACCCTTCGGAATCGTCCAGGCGCGAGCCTCCTTCGGCCCCGCCGTGAGGTAGGTCTGCAGGCCGAGGGTCTCGAAGCCGATGCGGGCGAGCTGGTCGAGCCCGCTCTCCTCCTGGCCGATCGAGGCGAGCAGCTCAGCCGCGTCTTCCTCGTCGAGTTCGATGAGCTCGCTCTCGAGCTTCGCGTCGAGGAAGATCGCCTTCGCGGGCGCCACGAGGTCTGCAAGCTCGGCGAGCTTCGCCTTGTCCTGCAGCACGCCCTCGTCGACGTTGAAGACGTAGAGGAAGGGCTTCGCGGTGAGCAGCCCGAGTTCGCGGATCGGCTCGAGATCCACACCCGCGAGCGACAGCGGCGTGCCGTCGTTCAGTGCGGCGAGTGCGGCCTTCGCAGCGTCGACGACCGACGCGTCGATCTTCTTGCCCTTGAGCTCCTTCTCGTAGCGCGGCAGCGCCTTGTCGAGGGTCTGCATGTCGGCGAGGATCAGCTCGGTGTTGATCGTCTCCATGTCGCTCGCCGGGTTCACGTCGCCGTCGACGTGGATCACGTCGGGGTCGGAGAAGCCGCGCACGACCTGTGCGATGGCGTCAGACTCACGAATGTTCGCGAGGAACTGGTTGCCGAGCCCCTCGCCCTCGCTCGCGCCACGGACGATGCCCGCGATGTCAACGAAGCTGACGGGGGCGGGCAGGATCCGCTCGCTGCCGAAGATCTCCGCGAGCTTGTTCAGCCGGGGGTCGGGCAGGTTGACGACGCCAACGTTGGGCTCGATCGTCGCGAACGGGTAGTTCGCTGCGAGAGCATCGTTGTGCGTGAGAGCGTTGAACAGGGTCGACTTGCCGACGTTCGGGAGACCGACGATTCCAATAGTTAGAGCCACGGGGGTCAAGTCTACCCGGCAAGTCGCGTGCGCGCGCCCGCGATCCCACTTACATTGCGGGCGGCCACGCGCCGAGGATCACGGCCATCACAACGACGGTCACGAGTTCGTGGGCGATGTTCAGCATCGTGAGCTTCACCGGTCGCCCCTCGAACGCGTCGTGGGTCACGAATCTCGCGGCCGTGAATCCCGCCCAGAGCAGCAGTCCGGTAATGAGGGCCGACGAGAGGAACGATCCGCCGTAGAAGGCGTGCGCGATCCAAATCGCCCCCGCGAATACCCACGCGGTGATGAAGCTCACGATGACCGTCGTGATGATTGGCCCGACGGCATCTTTCGCATTGCCACTCGGGGTGACGTTCGCGAGCCGCATCCAGATCGTGCCGAAGACCTTCGGCGTGTACCAGACTGAGCCGACCACCATTGTCGACGCGGTCGCGATGAGCACCGCCCAGTAGTTAATCTCAGGGATCATGGCGAACTCCATTCGCGCTATGGTCGGGGCCTGTGCGGCCCCGGTGGGGAGAATATTGTCACACGGTGAGGATCAGAAGCGGAACCCTCACCCGCCGCGACTGTCAGACCCGTGTGGGAGGATCAAAGGGTGCCAGTTGACTTCACCGCGATCGATTTCGAGACCGCAAACGGGAACCCCGCCTCCGCATGCTCGGTTGGGCTCGCGCGAGTGCGAGACGGTGTCGTCGTAGACCGCGCGTACTGGCTCATCAAGCCGCCGGCGAGCCACCCGCAGTTCCAGTCGTTCAACGTGAAGATCCACAACATCACGCCCGACATGGTCGTCGACGCTCCGACCTGGGGCGAGCAGTTCGACGATCTCCTGTCGTTCATTGGCGACGACGTCGCGGTCGCCCACAACGCCTCGTTCGACATGGGCGTGATCAGAGCAGCGTGCGCCGACGCCGTGCTCCCCACCCCGCGCCTCAAATACCTCTGCAGCGTGCAGGTCTCGCGCAAGACCTATGACATCCCGTCGCACCGGCTCCCGCTCGCGGCAGCCGCCGCTGGTTACGGCGAGTTTGCGCACCACGAAGCCCTCGCCGACGCAGAGGCGTGCGCCTCCATCATTATTGACTCGGCGAGGCGACACGAGGCCACGGACGTGCCTTCGCTTGCCAAGATCGCCGGCGTGAAGCTGCACCAGCTCAAGGCGATCCCGCTCAAGCTGTAACTGCTACGGAGCAGCAGCGGCCTCGCCTGCCTGGGACGGCCAGCACGCCCTACGTATCGCCGAACACTCGCCGCAGGAGTCCGGTCAGCCCACGGTTGCGTCGCTCCGCGGCCTCCTCCGCCAACACTTCGGCTCGCATCGCGTCTTCGAGTATGTACTTCGCCGCAGCCGTTTGCCCTTCAAACGCTTCAAGCGCTTCTGAAAGCTCACCGACGACGAGCATGTCGATGTGTATTCCGGTGAGCTCACCGTTCTGATCCTTCGTCGCCAGAATCGGGTACTGCAGTTCACGCGCGATGACCAGGATGAGGCGGTCGTCGTTCTTCGTCTCGGGAAGCGCAGCGTTGAGGGTGCCGCGCGGCCGCGCCTCGTCGCTGTCCATCCGCTCAAACATCCCACCAGCCGGCGTATCGAAGACGGTGCTGTACCAGGTGTCGGGTGCGCCCGGCATCCCCTCGGGCAACGCGGCAGCATCGGCGAGCGCGAGACAAGACACCTGCGACATCGTGATGCCGTGAAGCCCGGCGATACCCGCGACCCCGCCCGCCGGCTCGGAGCGCCACCGCACAGTCTCCGGTTCGACCAGTGCGGGCTCGACAGAGACGGGCTTGTTCTCCGAGAGCAGCACACTCACATAGGCGAACCGGCTCTCCCTGATGTCGTAGTACTCGTCGACTTCTGCGCTGGTGACCTCAACCCGATATTCCCCGGGCGGCACGTTCACCACGACGGGATTGCCCAAACTACTCGTTTCTCCAATCGCGAGCCGTCCAGAGGAGAGCTTGAGCCAACCGATGTCGTGCACGACGAACGAGGCGGGTTCACCGTCGGGTAGTGAGTGGCTACCAGTGCGTCCCGCGAGAAATCGTTGAATTTCCATGGCTTGAGTGTAGCGAGCACGGCCTCTCGAGAATGTCAGAGGCACATGAAACGATGAACTCATGACAGTTTCGCCAGTGGTTCTCACCGTGCTCGCACTCGCCGCTATCGGCGTTGCCGGCGCGGCCGGGTACTTCGCCGCAATATACCGTGCCCGTCATTGGCGTGAGCAGCTCGCGGTCGCTGAGACGCGGGTGCAGGGCCTCAACGAGCGGCTGCGCGACGCGCACGCGAACACGGAACGCCGCATCGAACTGGATCGCGAGGAGCAGCGCGTGCTGCAACACCTCATGCCGCTGCGAGACTCACTCGGCAAACTCGAGCGCACCGTCGTCGGCATCGAGCAGCAGCGCGCCGTGCAACACGGCGAGCTCGCCGAACAGCTCAGGCAGGCCGCGCGCGCCGAAGAGAAGCTGCGCGGCACCGCCGAGGGCCTCGCGTCTGCCCTGCGCTCAAACAACACGCGCGGGCTCTGGGGCGAGACGCAGCTGCGCCGCATCATCGAGGCCTCGGGCATGCTCGAGCACGTCGACTTCGAGGTGCAGCAGCACATCAAGACCGAACGCGGGGCGTTGCGGCCCGACATGGTGGTGAAGCTTCCCGGCGGCAAGTCGATCGCTATCGACGCAAAGGTGCCGTTCGACGCGTACCTCGAAGCACAGCACCTCGGCGCAGAGCGCGGTGGTGATGCTGCGGAGCGGGCGGCGCGGCAGGAGACCCTCCTCGCCAGGCACGCCCGCGCGCTGCGCGATCACGTGATTGAGCTCAGCGGTCGCGACTACGCGTCAGCCCTCGGCGACTCCCCCGAGTTTGTCATCGCGTTCGTGCCGAGTGAGTCGCTCTTGTCGGCCGCGCTCGACACCGACCCCGTGCTGCTCGAGTTCGCGTTCGAGCGCCGGGTCGCGCTCGCATCACCCGTCAGCCTCTGGGCGATTCTGAAGTCCGTCGCGTTCAGCTGGCGGCAGGAGTCGCTCACGAGCGAGGCGCGCACACTCTTCGAGCTCGGTCGCGAGCTGCACAAGCGGCTCGGCGTGAGCGCGACCCACCTCGACAAGCTCGGGCGCACGCTCTCGCGCGGGGTGCAGGGGTACAACGCGTACGTCGGCTCGCTCGAACGTCAGGTACTCCCGACTGCCCGCAAGATCAGTGCACTCAATGGCGCCGCGATCGACGAGCCCGTGCAGCTTGAGGACGCGGTGCGGCCGCTGACGGCACCCGAACTCGCGTCGACGCTTGACCAGCCCGCGGACTCAGAACAGGGGCCCGCGCCGGAGCCGAAACGCGACGCCCCGAGCGAGCGGAGCGACTCGAGCGAAGCTGAACAGCCCACGCTCTGGGGCGGCGGCCGGTAGATCACATACCCATGCAGGTCGCACGCTCACGAGCGCCCGTGCCCAGCAAAAGCCCGCCTGCGCGCCCGCATGCCCCCAAGACTTTGTCTTCGGATTGACGTAGTTCAGCCACCCCAACTACGTCAATTCGTAGAGCAAGTTGGCGTAGAGAAAGTTGCTGCAGAGAAAGCTGCGGGGCCCGGAGCGCTACCGCGCTGCGTTCTTCAGGGCGAGCTTCGCGGCGCGCTTCTTCGAGTCCTTCGCGCCGAGCAGCAGGGCGGCCCCGAGGATTCCGAAGGCCGGCCGGTAGTAGCGCCGGTCGAGCTCCTCGAACCGCTTGCCCGGCTCATCAAGCCCGAGCACTTTGAGCGCCGCGGCGCCCCCAAACGCTGCACGCGCGATGAGCGCGAGACCCGCGACGCGGCGCACCCCGACGATGAGCTTGCCCTCGCCAAGGCCGCCGGCGGCAACAGCCCCACCCGCGAAGGCGATGCCAGAGACCACCATCGTTGCCTGCGCATCAGGCTGCTGCTTGCCGTTACCGACAACAGCCTCGCCGAGGCGCTTGTGGTTGCGCTCGGGCCACGACGAGCCCGAGGCCCACACTGCGTGGACCGCTCCTGCCGCGGTCAGCCCAGTCCACGCCACGAGACGTGCCGTTCGTGTAATGAAACCCATGTGGAACTCCTCGCTGTGTGAACTTCAGGTGGTTATCGCTGCGCCGCGGCCACCGCCGGGATTACTCCCAGCGGTTCGGGTCCATATCGCTGATGATGTGGCGGATGGTGCCCGAGTGTGACCGCATGACGATGCTTTCCGCGCGCACGAACGGCCCGCGGCGCTGCACGCCCTCGACGAACTCGGCGTCGGTGATGCCGGTTGCGACGAAGTAGCAGTTGTCGCTCGCGACGAGGTCGTTCGCCTCGAGCACGCGGTCGAGATCGTGGCCAGCGTCGATCGCCTTCTGGCGCTCGTCGTCATCCTTCGGCCACAGCCGGCCCTGGATCACGCCACCGAGTGCCTTCACCGCGCACGCGGTGATGATGCCCTCGGGGGTGCCGCCGATGCCGACGCAGAGGTCGATGCTCGAGTCCCAGCGGGCAGCGTTCACGCCGCCGGCGACGTCGCCGTCCATGATGAGGCGCGTGCCGGCGCCTGCTTCGCGAATGTCGGTGATGAGCTGATCGTGGCGCGGGCGGTCAAGCACTGCGACGCGGATGTCGGAGACGTCGACGCCCTTGACCTTCGCGAGCGCGCGAATGTTCTCGCCGATGGGCTTGCGAATGTCGACGACGCCGACACCCTCGGGGCCCGCGACGAGCTTGTCCATGTAGAAGACCGCCGACGGGTCGTACATGCTGCCGCGATCAGCCACGGCGATGACCGAGAGCGCACCGGGGCGGCCCTCAGCGGTCAGGCGGGTGCCATCGATCGGGTCAACTGCGACGTCGCACTCCGCGCCGTGCCCGTTACCGACGACCTCGCCGTTGTACAGCCACGGGGCGTCGTCCTTCTCGCCCTCACCGATCACGACGGTGCCGTTCATGTTCACGGTCGCGAGGAATCGACGCATCGCGTCGACCGCTGCGCCGTCGGCCGCGTTCTTATCACCGCGGCCAATCCACGGGGTGGAGCGCATCGCTGCGGCCTCAGTCGCGCGGACGAGCTCCATCGCGAGGTTCCGGTCGGGCTGCCATTCGTCGAGCGAAAGAGGATCAGTCATACACATAAGACTACCGCGTAGACTGGAGGTCGCAGTGCGGCCCGGTGGCGATCCTCGTGACACGGCTTCCGCGCCGCCAAGACTCATCGTGTGTTGCCCTCCCCTGGTAGGCAACCGCCAGAAGCCAAGGAGCACATATGCCCGTCGCAACTCCGGAACAGTACGCCGCGATGCTTGATGCCGCAAAGACAGGCGGATTCGCCTTCCCCGCGGTCAACGTCTCGAGCTCGCAGACCATCAACTCGGCTATCCAGGGTTTCGCGGAGGCGGGCTCCGACGGCATTCTGCAGGTGAGCTTCGGCGGTGCCGACTACCTCGCAGGGCACACGGTGCAGAACCGCGCGGGCGGTGCGATCGCATTCGCGAAGTACGCCGAAGAGGTTGCGAAGGCGTACGACGTGACAGTTGCGCTGCACACCGACCACTGCCCGAAGCAGCACCTCGAGAGCTTCGTGCTGCCGCTCGTTGCCGCAAGCGAAGAGCGGGTGAAGGAGGGCGGCCTGCCATACTTCCAGTCGCACATGTGGGACGGCTCGGCGGTTCCGCTCGCTGAGAACCTTGAGATCGCCAAGGAGCTGCTCCCCCGCCTCGCGGCGATCAACGTCATCCTCGAGGTCGAGATCGGCATCGTCGGTGGCGAGGAAGACGGCATCAGCCACGAGATCAACGACAGCCTCTACAGCACGCTTGAGGATGGCATCGCGACGGTTGAGGCGCTCGGCCTCGGCGACCGCGGCCGCTACCTCACCGCGCTCACCTTCGGCAACGTGCACGGCGTCTACAAGCCGGGCGGCGTACGCCTCCGCCCGGAGCTGCTCGCCGAGATTCAGGACGGCCTGCAGGCGAAGTACGGCACCGGCAAGAACCCTCTCGACCTCGTCTTCCACGGCGGCTCGGGCTCGTCGGCAGAAGAAATCGCAGAAGCGGTGCGCAACGGCGTCATCAAGATGAACATCGACACTGACACGCAGTACGCGTTCACGCGCCCCGTCGTCGACTACATGTTCAAGAACTACGACGGTCTGCTGAAAATCGACGGCGAGGTCGGCAACAAGAAGACCTACGACCCCCGCGCATGGGGCAAGGCGGCAGAGAACGGCATGGCCGCTCGCATCGCCCTCGCCGCCGAGCAGCTGGGCTCGGCAGGCAAGTCGGTGAGCGCATAGTGTCAGGCACCCCCGAAGAGTCGGGCGAGCACGGCCAGCAGGCTCCCGTAGCACCCCAGGAATCGCAGGTAGCACCCCAGGAGCCGCAGGCAGCCCCAGCGCCGCAAGCGCCTGAGACCTCTCAGGCTCCCGCGGCGCCCCCGACACCACCGGCGCCGCCCGCCCGCGACACGCGGCCGAAGCCCGAGTTCGGCGAGTACGCGCCCGAGGGTTGGGAGTGGAAGCCTGAGGGCGCCGAGCAGGCTGCTGGTTCAGCTGCCGCTGCCACCCGCCAGCCTGTGGTCGGCCAGGCCGGAGGCCAGGGTTCGACTACCCCGCCAACTGTGCAGGGTGTGCCGCACAACCTCGGCGCCGGCATCGCACGACCGTCGCGGCAGGCGCCCGCGCAAGCCCCCGCCCAGACCCAGGGCGGCGCCGGGGCCCCGTACCGCGGCCCCTCACAGAGCCAGGCTCCGGGGCAGCAGCCCGGGCCGCAGCAGGCCCGCCAGTTCCAGGGCGCAGCCCCCGGCACGCCGGGTTACGTGAAACCCACGAACATGGGCGACCGGATCGTCACGATCCTGCTGCTCGTGTTTGGCGGCTTCGGCGCGCTGCAGTCGGCGTTCGTGATGATGGGCCTGAGCACCATGTTCAATGTCATGGAGGGCGCCCCGGGCATCAGCGAGATCACGCCACCGGCCTGGGCCGACCTGACGGGCAAGGCCGTCGGCCTCGCATTGCTCGTGCTCTACGGCCTCGTGCTCGTATTCTCGATCCGGCGCATGCGTGCGGGCAAGATCACCTTCTGGGCGCCGCTCGTTGCCGGCGTCGTCGCGTTCATCGTCGTCATGGCGGTCGTTGCCGCCGCAATGATGCAGACGCCAGAGCTCGTGGAGGTCTTGCGCGACCCCGATGCCTCTCGGCAGATGCTTGACTACCTCCAGGGGTTCCCCTCGAACTAGCCACCAGATTCGGCTGAGACGCCCCCGCGATCGGGTCTTCACGGACACGGCAGCGGGGGCGTTTTGCATGCCCGGAGGAGCCCAGAACGGCGCGTCGCCGGCCCGGGTTCGGCTACGCTAAGCTCATGAGTTCACCGTCGAGTTCTGAGTCAGTTCCGATGCCCGGGATACCCGCGACCGGAACCACACCGCCCGCCGCCAAACTGCCCGCGGGCACGATCGCCCGCTATGCGGCCGGATCGCTCGCGACAGGCGGGTTCGCAACCCTTCCGGGCCTCGTGCTCGTGTACTACCTCACCGATTCGCTCGGTGTCACGGCCCTCGCAGCGGGCCTCATCGTCACGCTCGCGAAGATCTGGGACGTCGTGATCGACCCGATCATCGGTGGACTCAGCGACCGATCGCTCGCCCGCACCGGCACAAGGCGCGGGCCGATGCTCATCGGGGCGATCGGGCTACCCCTCGCGTTCGTGCTGATGTTCGCCGTGCCCTCCGGCCTCGCCCCGGCGGTCTCGGCGACCTGGGTGCTCGTCGCATTCATCGCGGCGGCGACGTTCTTCAGTATGTTCCAGATCCCGTATATCGCGCTCCCCGCCGAACTCACGTCGGGGTACAAGGAGCGCACGCGGCTGCTCACGTGGCGCGTCGTCGTCCTGACGATCGCGATCCTGCTGTTCGGCGCCGGTGGCCCGGAGATTCGCGACCTGTTCCCCGACAACCAGTTGCTCGGTTACCTCATCATGGCGATCGCGGCCGCAGCTCTGCTCGGCCTGAGCCTCTGGGTCGCGTCGCAGGTCGCCCCGCAGGGCTCGCCGACGATCTCGGCGGATGCGGGCCACAGGGCGTTCTCGGCGACCCACTACCGCGAGGGGTTGCGGGCGCTGCGCGACAGCCAACCCTTCCGCGCGTTGCTCGCGACGTTCATGCTGCAGGGCCTGGCCACCGGCCTGATGCTCGCCGGCGCACAGTACGTCGCGACCTGGGTGCTGCACGACCAGGGCGCGGTCACAATCCTCTTCGCCTCGCTCATCGCGCCCGCGCTGCTCTTCGCCCCCGTATGGCGGTGGATCGCGGACCGCATTGGCAAGGTCCGCACCTTCCGAATCGCGAGCCTGCTGTTCCTCGTCGCGACCGTCGCGCTCGTCGGGATGCTGCTCTTCCCGGGGATGTGGATCCTCGCCCCCGTCGGCATCGCCGGCGCGGCATACGCCGGGATGCAGACGATGCCGATGGCGATGCTTCCCGACGTCATGAGCCACGACGCCGCGACCTCGGGCGACCCCGACGGGCGCGCCGGCGTGTTCGGTGGCGTCTGGACGGCTGGCGAGACCGCGGGCATGGCGCTCGGCTCGACAGTGCTCGCGCTCGTGCTCTGGGCCACCGGGTATGTCGAGTCGGTCGCCGCGGTCACCGTGACGCAGCCCGCGACCGCGATCTCAGGCATCGCGCTCGCGTTCAGCCTCTTCCCCGCGCTCCTCATGCTCGCGAGCCTCGCGACACTGCGCGGGTACCGGCTCACCGAGCGCGACATCGAGGGCGCGGCCGGGGCGCAGTCGTGACGGCGCGCGAGGGCGCGGCCGGGGCGCAGGGCACCGGGCCCGAGCTCACGGGGCCCTCCGCTTCCGCGATCCTCGCCGAGCTTGCGGATCTCCGATCGCGCGACGCCCCGACCCAGGGCGGCCGCGTGCTCTCCTACGTGTACGACTCGGGCGTCGCTGAGCTCGACGAACTCGCGCGCGACGCCGCGGAGCTCACGCGCCCGCTCAACGCACTGGACCCGACGACCTTCCCGTCGATCGCGGTCATGGAGCGCGAACTCATCGCGTTCATGCGGCGCGCGCTCCACGGCTCGACCTCGCGCTTTGGGGCCGGCCCCGTCGTCGGGAGCGTCACGAGCGGCGGCACGGAGAGCTGCCTACTCGCGGTCAAGACGGCGCGCGACCTCTGGCGTGCGGAGCACCCGGAGCTCGCCGCGAAGCTCGCCCGTGCGGGCAAGAAGCCCCGGCTCGTCACCGCGGCGACGGTGCACGCCGCATTTCAGAAGGCCGCCCGCATGTTCGATCTCGAGTGGGATCCCGTGGACTGCGAGCCTGACGGTTCGGTGCGGGCCGCGGGCTTCGAGGCCAAGCTTGGCGCCGACGTCGCGCTCGTGGTCGTCTCGGCCCCCGCCTACCCGAACGGCGCGATCGACCCGATCGCCGAGGTCGCCGGGCTGGCGAAGGCGTTTGAACTCTCGTGCCACGTTGACGCGTGTTTCGGGGGCCTCGCGCTCCCCTGGTGGCCGGGGCTCGCCCCGTGGGACTTCCGCGTACCCGGCGTCACGAGCATCTCAGCCGACCTGCACAAGTTTGGGTACGCGCCGAAGGGCGTCTCCGTGCTGCTGCATCGGGGCCGCAGGCGTCACCGCGCCCAGTTCTTCGCGACGACGAGCTGGCCCGGTTACCCGGTCGTGAACCCGACGCTGCTTGGGTCGAAGCCCGCTTCGCCCCTCGCCGCCGCCTGGGCAATCACGAAGCGCCTCGGCTCCGACGGCTACGCGGCGCTCACCGCGTCGTGTGTTCGCTCGGCCGAGACCATTGTGCGCGAGGCATCGATTATCCGCGGGCTCAGCGTGTGGGGTGCCCCCTCCGGCCCGTCGATCGCGCTGATGACCGACGACTCGGTGCCCGAGGACGAACGGGTCGACCCGCACCACCTGGCAGACGAGCTCGCGACCCTCGGCTTTCGCATCCAGCACCAGCCCGGGTTTACGCAGCGGAACGGGGTGCGGCTTCCGCACACCGCGCACCTGACGATCACCCCGGTCACTGAGCGGACCCTGCCCGAACTCGTCGCAGGCCTCCGCACCGCGGCCGACAGCGTGCGCGGCCGCCCGCGGGCGACTCCGCGGCTCGAAATGCTAGGCCTGCAGGCCCTCGGCTACGCGCCGAAGCGCGAGGGCGGCAGCTACCGAGTTCCCTCGCCAGACATGGCCTGGCGCATCCTCAAGATCGCGGGAGCCGGCGGATCAGGATCCTCATTGCCCGGCAAACTCGCGCCGCTTATGGCGCTCGCCGAGCACCTCCCGGCGCCCGTCGCCGAGGCTATCCTCACGGAGCTCCTCGCGCGCGTGAGCGAGCCCTAGGCTCCGGCCCCCCGCGCGAGCCGCCGGTCTTCGCGCTTCCCGAGTTGCGCACACCTATTCCGGACGCTCACTCGCTATGATGTGTTCATACTGCTGAATACGGGGCGCTCTGCGATCCTGTGTTCAGCGCAGGGAGGGACGCTCGGTGTGATCGCGAGATTCACGAGTTCATGAGAGTCTTGGGGCGGCAACAGCTTCTCAAGACTCTGATGCGAGTTTTGGGGGAAACGTTTTGGTACCGAAAAGCCATATCAGCGGCAGGTCAACGCAGTGGCATGCGGACAAGGCTCGCGCGACGCGAACCGCGGTGATCGAGGGCGCGGCAACGGTCTTCAACGAGGTCGGGTACCGCAGCGCGGTAATCTCAGCGATCTCTCGCGCCGCGAAGATCACGCCCGGTGGCATGTACCACTACTTTGACTCCAAGGAAGACATCGCGCAGGCGGTGCTCGACGAGTTCGAGGCCCGCTGGTCGGTCGTCCCCGAGCGCGCGCCAGAGGATTCGCCCCTCGGGATGCTCATCTCGATGACCCTCCGCCAGATGCAGCGCCTTCACAAAGACCGCATCGTTCGCGCGGGGTTCCGGATGACATTTGAGCCAGGCACGCTTCCCACCCCAAACACCAGCTTCGCTGAGCAGTGGCTCGCCTCGGTCGCCGCGGTCCTCGTCGACGCACGCGAGGCCGGGGAGCTCACGTCAGATGCGAACGCGGATGAGATCGCGTGGACGATCGTCTCGGGCTTCGTTGGCACCTACACCCTCGCCGAGACGATCGGCCAGCACGCGAACCTGCTCTCCCGCATGGAGGCCGTGCTCGCCGGCGCGCTGCGAGAGCACCTCGATCCCGACCACCGGGACCGCGTGCTCACCGCGCTGCGCTACTCGGTCGCCGCTATCTCAGACACCGACGCTTAGCCTCGTCCGCCCGGCGAGGCCGCGTGAATGAGCGCGACGCCGCCACCGGAGACCGCGTAGCCGCGGCCCGGGCTCATCGCCACCGGCGAGGTACGCGGGAGCTTCACGCCGAACAGCTCGCCGTCGTAGTCGGTATCGGGCTGCAACGCGACACCGCAACGCGACTTTTGCAGCGCCTTGGTCCAGTGCCCGTAGAGGCTGCGCAGGTCGGCGGCGCGGCCAGCGGCGACGACCGTGACCCGTGTAGGCGGCCCGGAGATGAGCCCCGCGAGCGCCTGCTCGCCATCGGCAACGCGCTCGGCGTCGTCGATGAGCAGGAGCACGGGCCCGGTCTCGAGCCGCAAGGCCGCGAGCAGCGCAGGGATCTCTTCGTCGCTCTCGGCCGACCTCGCAAGGACGAGGCCACCGAGCGGTGAGCGCCTATCGTAGATGCCCCACACGGCGGGCCGTTCCGGCTCGGGCAGCGCGAGCGCGGTCTCGGCGATCGCGAGCAGCAGCGACGACTTCCCGGAGCGAGCGGGCCCGGCGATCACCGCGTGCTCGCCCTCGTACAGCTCGAGCAAGGCGGGCTCCAGCGTATCCTCGCGGATGCCGACGGGGACCAGGGTGGGTTCGCCGCTGAGCCGCATGTGCGCCGCAATGCTCTGGGCCGGCACGTGATCGGGCAGCACGCCGATGACGTCAGGCTTCGGCGTCGCCGCACCCCATCGCGCGGTGGCCTCGGCGACGGCGCTCTCGAACCCGCGGTCGGGGGTCGCGATGTGCATCTGCAGCAGCGTCTCCGTGTCGACGCACCGACCGGGCACCGCCGCGGGGACTGTCTTTCCCTTTACGCCGAGGGCAGAGTAGTCGTACGCGTCGGCGAGGCGGTAGACCCACCGCTGCGTCGTCACCTCGTCGATCGCTGAAGGCACGGCCTTCGAGCGCGTGGTCGACACTGCGAAGTGCATGCCGACGGCCGGCCCGTCGGCGTAGATGCGGTAGAAGTCGTCGAGCAGCTCCTGCCCCTCGTAGTCTTGGAATTCGTCGCGAAGGGCGGCGAGGCCGTCGATGAGCACGACCGCGCGGCGCCCGGCCGCGTGCGACTCCCTGCGCCGGTTGAACTCGGTCTTCAGGTGCCGCAGGAAGCGCACCTGGCGCTCACTCGCCCCGGTCCCGGCGCCAACGTAGGCCACCGAGTGCGGCAGTCCGTCGACGGCGGCGAGGCCGCGCGACCCCATGTCGAGCGTCAGAATGTCGAGGTCTGCCGGGTCGGTCGAGCTCGCGAGCGCGAGGGCGATACTCGCGAGGGTCGTGGTGGTGCCGCTTCCCGGGATCCCCATGAGCAGGAGGTTCCCCTCGGCCATATTCCAGCCCCGCGGGGTCTGCCGTTGCTGGTCGGGCTCGTCAGCAAGGGCGACAACAACGGTGTCTGCAACGACGCCGCCAACTTCGGGGACGGGGCGCGCCATCGGGTCGGCAGGAGACTCGGTCAGAGCGGTCGCAAACCCAGCAAGCGAGACGCGCTCGCCCAGCGCCTCTGGCCAGACCTGACGCGGCGGCGCAAACCCGGCCTGCTCGTTCGCCGCGACGACGGCGTCGATGAGCAGGTCAAGGTCGTTCGCGTCGCTCGACTTCGACGGAGCAGGCGCCGTCCGCGGCGTGAGTGCCCCGAACAGACCGACATCCTGCAGCTGCACCCGCTCCGCGATCGCCTCTTGGGCGCGGCCGGTGACGAGCGCCGTCTGCACGGGGGTGATGTCGTCTTGGCCGAGCTTCACGTAGGCGCGCCCCATCTGGGCGCGGCCAATGCTCGCCGCTGACGGCACCCCGATCACATTCGCAGAATCCTCGCGGCTCTGCACCCGCAGGGCGACGCGCAGGTTCGTGTTCGCGAGGATGTCGTCATTGACGACGCCGGCCGGGCGCTGCGTGGCGAGGATCATGTGGACCCCGAGCGTACGCCCGACGGCGCCCACGCTCACGAGCGAGGCGAGCACGTCTGGGAAGTCTTTCGCGAGCATTGCGAACTCGTCGATGACGAGCAGTAGCCGGGGCAGCGGCTCTGCCGGGTTCGTCGCGAGATACGCGGGGAGGTTGTCGACGTCCTCGCCAGCCTCGGCGAAGAGGCGCTGCCGCCGCTCCATCTCGGCCTCCAGCGCACGCAGCGCCCTGTCGGCGAGCTGCTCGTCGAGGTTGCTGATCGTTCCGATGGTGTGCGGGAGCCGCTCACATGCTTTGAACGCCGCCCCGCCCTTGAAGTCGATGAGGATGAAGTTCAGCTCAGTCGGATCGTTCCTGGCGGCGAGCCCGGCAACGAAGGAGCGGAGGAACTCGGATTTGCCGGATCCGGTGGTGCCGCCGACGAGGCCGTGCGGGCCGTCCTTCACGATGTCGAGGCTCAGCGGGCCGTTCTCGCCGAGCCCGATGGGAGTTGAGAGGCCGGGCGAAGTCGCCCACAGCTCACGAACGGTTTGGGCGTTCAGCGTCTCGACGTCGAGCAGGTCTGGGAGCCGCACGAGCGGAGGCAGGGAGGCCCCCGGCACAATGAGCTCGGGGTCTTCGAACCGCGCGAGGTTTCGCGCAGTCTCCGCGGCCTGCTCCTCGCTCAGCCCTGCAAGGATGACGTCGTCAACCTGAGTGAGCTCTTCGGGGTGGTGGACGGTCGCAGCGGCGTCGGCGGCGACGTCAACCACGACGGTGCAGGCCGCGGGAAGCTGATCGGCCGTCGCCGCAATGACGATGCCGCTGACCAATCGGGCGCGCTCCCCCACCCGCTCAACGCTTCCGGGAGTCTTTCGTCCGTAGCCGAGCATCTCGCGCGCGGGCGACTCGCGCCCCTCCGTGAGCACCTCGGAGTCGAGCACCGTGAGCATCGTGGGCGTCGGTAACCCTTCAATGTTTTCCTGGAGCGTGCGCAGCATCGACGTGCTCGTCTCGCGCTGGTTCGACATCCAGCGCGCGCCGGCAGAAGCGCCTGCCTGCCTGGTGTGCGGGAGCCATGAGGCCCAATCCCAGTCGTGCTCTCGGCCGCCGTCGCAAAAGACGCCAATGGTGAGGTCGGCCGGGCCGCAGTGAGTCGCCGCCTGAGTGACGAGGCTTCGGGCGAGCGCAAGCGCGCCGTCTCGGTCGCCCACAATGCCGATGACGCCTGCGTTGTTCAGGTCTGCGAGCACGGGGGCCGCCGACATTCGCGTGGACTCAAGCGTGGTCTTGACTCGCTCGTCGAGCCGAGACGAGGCACGGGTGTCGAGCGCGGGCTTCCAAAGCACATCGCCAACGCCGACGTGCAGGCTCAGGAAGTCGTGGGCGCCGGGGCGGCGCTGCCACATGAGCGTCGACGGGAGGGCGGGCCTGCGGATAACGGCTGCGGGGTCGGGGATCGTGTCTTGGCGCCTCGCGCTCTCCTCCGCCGCCGCCTGCGTGGCCTCCTCCGCGAAGACGGTGAGCGCCTCCGCAAACCGTTCCTCTTCTTCCTGCAGGTTCTTCTTGCGTCGGCGCTTCTGCTCGAAGTACATGCCCACGGCCATGACCGGGCTGAGCATCGCGAACATCGCGAACCTCATGTCACCGAGCACGATGACAAGCACGACCGCCATGATGAGCGGCGCCACAACGGTGATGACGTTGAACTTGCTCGCCGGCGGCACCTCTTTTGGCGCCGGTGGCTCGATCGGTTCGGGCGCCTGCGGCCGGCCGGGCCGGGGCGGGCGGTTGAACGGCGCGGTCGCGGCCGGCGTGAGGTTGTGCAGTGAGCCGGGAGCCGGAGCGATCGGCTCCGAGAGCGACGGTCGAATGTTGAGCGCGGCGCCACCCACAACGACAGTGCGCACGGACGTGATGAGCACCCCATCCTCATCAACGCGAGTCCCGTCAACGTAGGTTCCGTTCGTGGAGCCCGAGTCGCGCAGCCGCACCCCGTCGTCTTCAAGTTCAACGGTGCAGTGTTCCCAGGATGCGGACTCGGTGGGGAGCACGATGTCGGCCTGCGGCGAGCGCCCGACAACGAGCTTCCGCCGCTCAGGGACGGGCACGGCCGGGCGGGTCTCGGTCCCGGCGCCGACCGCGACGTTCCACCCCGAGATCACTCCGACCGGCGCGCCCTGGTCGCGCGTCAGCACCGACCCCTCGAGAAACGTCAGCTCGTCCATCAGAGTGTCTGGTGCGACGGCCTGCCCATCGAGCATGATCGGGTCTGGCCCGATCGCGGTCAGACCCGTGCTTTCGAGAAACTCTGCGAGCGTCGCCTGCTGCTGCCATGCCACGAGGTCGACAACCTCGCGTGCTCCGTCAAGATCAATCAGAATACGCACCTCTGAGTGCTCCCTTTCGTCCGGGGAAGTGAGGCGGTGCGACGCAGCGTCCCCGCGTCACACCGTGCTGTTTACTGGGCGGCTGGCTCGGTGAACCAGACCAGCACGTCGGTGCTCTTCTCCGACTCCGGCCTGAGGCCGAGCTGTTGCCCGGTTGCGTAGAGTTCGACGGCCTTGGCTGAGACCACTTGCGGGCTCGCGAAGTCCATCTCGGGGCCGGTAATCGAGTCGCCGGCGACAAGGCTGAGCCCCGCCAACGCCGCGCTCACCCGCGCGGGTTCGGTGCTGCCAGCGTCAGCGGCCGCTCGCGCGAGCGCGAGGACGGCATCGTGTGCTCGGCCGTCGGCCGCGCCACTCACCTCAGCGAACGAGGCGTCCTCGGTAAGGTTCATGGTCTTGCCGTCTGCGCTGAGCAGGCGGATCGCCGCAAGGAACGCTGACGATGAACGGCCGCGCCCGTCGTTTCCGAGCGCCACCGCGTCGTCCCAGTCGTACCCGATCGTGCGGAGCGTCGGCGAGACCGATGCCCCGTTCAGAGCGAGCATGGCTTCGAAGTTCGGGCTCGTCGCTGCCGGGGTGAGGAGGATCGGCACGGTGACGTTTCGAGACTGCAGCTCCTGCGTGATGTTGGCCTGCAGCAGCGCGGGGCCGCTCAGCACGATAGCGTCGACGCGCTTCTGCGGGGCGGGCTTCGCCTCCTCAGCCCCATCTTCCTCGTCGTCGGTGCCGCCCGCGTAACCGCCGTGGGCGAGGGGGTCGCTGCCGGTCATCTCTGCGGCCTGCATGGCAAGCCCTTCGGGCCCCGAGCCGCTCCGGTAGACGAGCTCGTCGGCAATCTTCACCCCCTCGGGGAGCCCGCGGCCAGCGTTCACGTGGAGTGGGCGCTCGTAGCTCGCGAGCACGCGTGCGAACTGCTCTTCGAGGTCGGCGCTCTCGGGCGCAAGCGTCCACACCCCCTTCGAGGACTCTGGCACCTGCTCGAAGGGCAGCACGACGGCGAGGCCGTGCTCCGAGGCGACGTCGATACCCGCCTCAATGTGGCTCCCACTACTCGCGTAGACGACGCCGACAACGCCCTGCTCAACGAGCGCCGTCATCGCCTCCGCGGAGCCGTTCGCCGTGCCCTTGTCGTTCTCCACGACAAGCTCGATCTCGCTCCCTCCAAGGGCGAGCCGCTCACGTGCGACGACCGCCCCATCGGCAGCCTGGGCCCAGTCTGAGGCCTCGGCGCTGCCGGAGCCCGTCGTGACGATGACGCCGACCTTGGTCTGCGCGGGAACGTCAACACCCCGGATCGGCACGGGCACGGTCACCGCCACCGGGTCTTGCTCCACCGTGCGGTTCCCCCGGATCACGCCGAATACCACGGCCGCGGCGACCGCGAGCACCACGACGACGCAGATGGCGACGATGAGGCCGCGGCGCGAGCGCCACGAGAAGCGCTTGGCTTCGCCCGCGTCGTCTGACATCTCAGTGAGGTCTTCCGCTGTCGTGCCCCGGCTCACTTCGTGCCTCCGCCGATGTGGAATGCGTAGATGGTCTGCGAGCTCGCGCCGCCTGGAACGTCGAGGTGGAAGGCCGGGAGCGTCGCCGCGGACTCGAGCGCCGCCTCAAACTGGGCCTGCCGCAGCATGATCGCTGCGATGTCTTCCGCTCGCACGTTGGCGAAACCGGAGGCCTGCTGCGACGCGAGGGCGAGCTGGAAGTCGGCCGTGCTCGACTTCGCCGCGGACGCCGACATCGCACCCAGAATTCCGGAGCCGCGCACTGCGGGGTCACCGAGGTCGAGGATGACCCTGTTCAGGCTGTCTGAGAGCATCTTCGACGCCGCTTCGACGTCGCGCGTCGAGGCAGCCGTTGAGCCGTCGATCCGTTCGAGGGCCTGCCCGGTGCGCTCATCGAGCGCAGCCACAGTTTTGGCGTACCCGCTGTCGAGCGCGGACTTCTGCGCGTCGATGTGCGTCTTGGCGTCGCGCAACATCGTGTCGGAGGTCGAGCGCAGCCCGTCGACAGTCTCGGTATACGAGTCCTCGATCGCATCACGCCCGCGCCCGACGCGCTCCGTGATCGTTCGCACCTGCTGGTCCACGTCGGCCGAGACCGCCTGCTCTGCATTGCTGGCCACGGTGTCAAATGCGTTCTCGATGTCTGCGCCGAGGCCCAGTTCCCGTGTCGCGAGGTCGGTGAGGGCTGTGCTAAGAGCGGTGTTGTGGCCGAGCGCCGTGTCATTGAGCGCCCGAAGCTCGGCAATGGTCTTCTGGGCAGCGCTCGTGCCCCCGCTGGTCTGACTCTGTTCCAAGGCCACTCGCTTCTGCAGCTCAGCGAGCGTGGCCTTCAGCTCGGAGAGCGCCGACTGCGGCTTCGTCGGATCGGTCAACGTGGCCACCTTCTCCCAAAGCACGCGCTGCGCGTCGAGCCGCGACTCGAGCGTGCCGCCGACGGGCGTGGAGGCCTGCGGCGTCACACCGTCACACTGGGTGCCGACGAGCTCGCCGCGGAGCATCTCGAGCTGCGCCTGATCGATGACGTTGGAGCCATCGTTAAGGTCACACACTCGGCCGGCGAGGGTCTGGGGAAGCGAGCCCAACGCCCCCGGCGTTTTCTGCAGGTCAGCGAGCGCGGCCTGCGCGGCCGTGTGGGCGTCATCAAGCGGATTCGCCGACGCCACGGCGTTCGCCAGAAGCGTTGACAGAGCGCTCCACGTGGCCCCATCGCCTACTTCATTTTCGAGCTTCCCGAGCAGCGTGTCCAGCTGCGTGAGGTCAGCGGCGAGCGCCCCGTGCGCGGCCTGAGCGTTGAGAAGGGCGGGCGTGCTGAGGTTCGCAACAATGGTGTCGCCTTGCTGCACGAGGTCTGCCATCGAGGTGAGCACGTGTTGCTTCGCCCCGAACAGCGAGCAAGTCATCGACGTGTCGGTCTCGGCGGCGCAGACGGCCGCGTCAGGGGCATCCGGGCCGAGGGTGGCGGTAATCTCGGCGAGGATTTCACCCTTGCACTGTTCCGTCGCGTCAGCGTAGCCGTTGAGCTGGCCCGCGAGCTGGAGGAACGTGGAGTAGAGGGAGCCGCTGCCAGTACCCGGCTCGACCTTCGCCACGCAGCCGTTCCCGGTGACGAGACGCGGCGGGGTGCCACGGGTATCACCGAGCAGGCCGTTCATCGAGCCGACGATCTGCGTGAGCTGCGAGTCCATCGCCGAGTGCGTGCTCGTCACGGTGCTACCGAGGTCCTTCTGCAGGCTGCCGAGCTGCGCCCCCAGCGTCTGCATCTCGGCACCCAGCGCTTCGGTGCTGTCGGCGAGGCGCTTCGCTGCCCGCACGCCCAGCGTCTTCGAGGTCTCCCCCAGGTCTTTCCGCACCTCGGTAATCGTGCCGCCAGCGCGGCTGAGCACACCGTTGACCTCGGTCACCAGGCTGATGGCGCGCTGCTGCATACCAAGTTCGGACGTTCCGCTCGCGTCGAGCGCCGAGACGACGGTGCCCTCGAACGACAGGTCGGTGTGCAGCCCGGCCTGCACCGCGATATCGATCGCGGGGACGGTGAAATCTGTGACGTCTGCGGCGAGCGTGAACGCCGTCGTCGCGCGCGACTGCGGCGGCGCGAGCACCGTCGCCCACTGCACGACGGTCTCGCCCGTCTCGTTCACGCTCACGACGCCGCTCGTTGAGGCTTCGCCATCGCCAAACGTCAGGTTCTCTGGGGCGACGTCAGCGAGCGCGGTCGAGGCGGCGATGCTGAGCGGCGTGCCGACGAGCGCCGGCGAGGTTCGCGACTGACCTGCCGCGTCGTACTGCAGCTCCATCGGCGCGACCGTCAGGTTTTCGAGCTCGACACGGATCTCGACGCGACCGTCGTACCCGTCGAGGTCGGCGAGGTCCTGGCCGACGCCCTCGTCGGTCCGGTAGCTCGTCGAGACGCGCACCGGGAGGTCAGCGACAACGTCGCGGGTCTCGTACACGATGGTTTCGCTGCGTGAGAGCCCGGTCGTCTCGTCAAGAAACACCGCTGAGCTGTCAACCCCGGAGATCGCCCCGTTGCCGCCAACCTTCACCGCGACCGACTGCAGCACCCGAGTCGTGTCTTCAGACCCACCACCGAGAGCTGAGCACCCGGTGGTGGCGATAATCGCCGCGGCGGTCACAACGGATAGCGCCCGCGCGACACGGCGGGGTTTGGGCGGGGACGGGTACATCGGCGGGCTCCTCTTTCGTTGCTGTACACAACCAAGCGGTTATGAACCGGCCCCCCGCCCCTGGTTCAGAAACCGCAAATAGTTACTCGGCACATTCTACGCACAAAACCAAACGAACATACGAACCTTACACAGGGCGGCGCGACTCATTCCCTTGTCGTGATGCTCAGCGGTGCGCTTTCGAGATTCGTGAAGTTGCCGACGACCGCCCTGATCCTGCACTCCGAGGTCGGGGCGAGCGTTGTCACCGCTAGTCCATCCGACGACACGGCGACCGCACCAGAGCAGCTGTCTGAGAAGCGAACCCCTGCTTCGCCCCCAGCCACCTCGGCGAGCATGCGGGTCGTGGCCCCCGTCGATGGACTCTGATACAGCGGGTTCACTTCATCCACGCCGCCGGGCCAGATCGGGAGCAGGGTGATCGGCAGGGCCGACTGCCCGACCGTGCGAGCCGGCACGACCACCGACACATCGACGAGCCGCTGCACCGGGTAGGCGGTAGACCGCGACTCGGGGTCAAGTAGCGCTGCCTGGGTCTCGGTCGACACGAGCTCAAGCCACTCGCGCAGCCCTGCTTCGTCCGCAACCTCGAGCGGAAGCGACCCCTGGACGGTGACGCGCCCGTCGGCGGGAATCTCGACCCCGTCGAGCCGCCACCCACACTTCGCATCGAGCCCCGTCGCGGCCTGGTGCTTCGCGGCGCTCGCTCCCTCCCACACCACCGGAGGGCAGGCGGCGCCGTCCCCGGCCGCGGGAACGACCTCCAGGAACGAGCCCGACAGCGGCGCCTTCTGCGCGGAGTAGGTCACCTCAAGCGAGACCCGCCGCTCGTCGGGGTCGTAGGTGGCCGAGCGCGCAACCGAGAGCCCCGTGGGCAGCTGCTGGTCTTGCTGCGATACCTCAAGCGCCTCGTCGGCAACCGGCGCGGCCTCTTCTTTGCCGCCGCCAAACACCCACATCATGCCGCCGACGAGCACCCCCAGCGAGACCACCCCGACGGCGCCGAGCAGCACGTTCTTCCGGTTGAGCCAGGCGGGCCGAGACTTCCCGCCCTCATCCAGGCCTGCCTCCGGCTCCCGCACCGGCGCCTGTAGGCGCGGCATCGGCCGCACGGTGGTCTGCTGCCCAGCGTCTCCGAGCTCGGGGGCATCCTCGCTCAGCACCCGCGCGTAGAGGTCAGGGCCACCGACCTCGCTGGGCTGTAGCAGGTCGCTCCGCAGCATCGTCGCCGGCCGCTCGATCTCTTCAAACTCCGCTGGCGCGGCCGCTCGCTCAAGTGGCGCTGTCGATTCGAAACGCTTGGCGAGCCGCGCGGCCTCGGCCGCGGCCTCGACTGCCCCCGGCCGCTCCCCCGGATCCTTCGCGAGCAGGCGCGCCACCCAGTCCGCGAGCGGGGCCGGCAGATCGAGCCGGGGCGGCTGCGACGTCACGTGGCGGTACGCGATCGTGAAGTCGGTTCCGGGCCCGGCAAACGGCGTCCGCCCCGCGAGCAGCTCGTAGAGCATCACCCCGGTCGAGTACACGTCGGCCGCGGGCGTCGTGCGGCCGTGGCTGATGAGTTCGGGCGCCATGTACTGCGGGGTGCCGAGAATGCCGGTGGTCTGCCGATTCCGCTCGCTCACAACGGCGGCGATGCCGAAGTCGGCCACGCGAACGGTGCCGTCGGAGGGCCCCGTCCACTGCTCCGTGAGCAACACGTTGTCGGGCTTAATGTCGCGGTGCGTCACCGACCGGCCGTGCGCCTCACCGAGCGCGCGGAACACCTGCGCGACAAGCGTCAACGCCTCGCTCGGCTTCAGCGTCTGCCTCTCTTCGAGCAGCTCCCTGAGCGAACCACCGGGGATGAGGTCCATGACGATGGCGATGGTCTCACCCTCAACGACAAGATCGCGCACCGCCACGATGTTGGGATGGCGCAGCCCGATCAGCACCGAACGCTCGCGAATGAAGCGCTCGACGAGCGCCGGGTCGCTCGCGTGCTCGGCTTTCAGGATCTTGGCCGCGACCTGCTCACCGCCGCCAGCAGTCTCGGCCAGCCAGACATCACCGGCTGCGCCGGATCCCAACAGCTCGACAAGTCGGTACGACGCACCTAGCGCGGCTCCGGGCTTCAAGGTTGCCATCTGTTCTCAGTCTCCCAACCGGGTCATTCGCTCAACACTCGCGCAGCACCAGAGGGGCGCGCGGCACCCCTGGCCCAGGTGCGCTGCGGGTCTCAGCGTACAACCTTCTAGGCCCCACCCGCGCGCAAGTCCGAGTTGTCATATTCGAAACTTACCCCCAAAAGATTGAGCGTTTGTTTTAAATATTCGCGACTTTCGCGTAGCGTGTCCCATGAGACCCGGAGCCCCGGGACCACTCATTCCCCCAATTCCGAAGGGCGTCACACATGTCACGCGTACTCTCTACCGAAGAAGCCAAGACGGCGATCCGTCAGATCCAGTCGATTATCGCCGGCGGCTTCACCGATCAGATCACCCAGCTCGACGCGCAGGGCCGCGTCCTGTCTGATCCAAACACGTGGGACGGCCCGCTCGCTGCGACGTTCCGCGGCTCAACCTGGCCCGAGACCAAGACTGCGCTCGACAAGGCGAAGCAGCAGCTCGAAGAGCTCCGCACCCAGCTCGACAAGATCTCGCAGGACATCTTCACCGCAGGCGGCGGCGCCTAGCTCGGCCAGTGTGGCGCCCGGGAGACCCCGGGCGCCACGCTCCCTTCAACCGCGCGCCGACGGGCGTCCATAGCAGCGAGGAACACACTTCAGCATGACCGAGATTCACGGCAACAAGCCGACAGGCTACTCGTACCCGGCAGCGGCAGAACTGCGGTCTGCGGCGAGATCCCTCGCTCGGTTAATCGCTTCGAAACAAGACTCGCGCGCTACGTATGCGCGCGAGGCCAAAGTTGACTTCCAGGGCTTTTTCGCGGAAGTCTTTGAGCGCAACGTCGAGATCGGTCAGACGAGCGCCACAAAGCTCAGCGAGGCCCTGCGCCAGGTCGCGAGCTTTGTGACCGAGCTCGAGCAGGCCGCAAAGGAAGAAGACGAGCGGCGCGAGAAGGCCCGCGAGTGGGAAGAGCGGCGGCTTGAGCGCGAAGCAAACTGGTTCGTAGGGACCGGGTACGAGATCGGCACGTTCTTAGGCTTCGTCGAGAAAGACGACCCGAAGCCTCCCAAGGCCAAGCCAGCACCGCAGCTGAAGAGCGGGGCTGTAGAAGTCCCTGGCCGAAGCATCCCGCAGCCCGGTGGCTACTCGAGCGTCTCTTCCGCAGACCCGGCGACGCTGCGCACATTCCAGTCGGGCAGCAACGAACTCGACGATCAACTCGCCACCCCCATCTCGACCTTTGCCACCGCGCTCGATGACTACTCGGCGAAGTGCAACACGAAGTGGGGCACCCTCAACGCCGCCGAGCTGGTGACCTCGCTCGACAGGTGGACCACCGCGAATCGCAAGGACGCTGAGTGGGCCGGCACCATCGCCGCGCTGTTCGAGTCCGCTGGAAGCGGGACGGGGGTTGTGACGCTGTCAGACGCCTCGATCTCCGCCGCGCTCGCGGCAGCCGGCATTGACGTCTTCCGCGATGACTTTGAGATTCCCGAGTTCTCGGCGATGGGAACTCCCCCGACCAACGGGTTCGCTGACGACCCCGTGAACACGGCAACCGGCAACTTTCTCGAGCCCGAAACCGACGTGCCGTTTACCGGCCCCGCGAAGGCGCTCGAGTTCACCCGCATGTACAACTCGCTCGACTCCCGCGTGGGGGCGTTCGGGCCCGGCTGGTCTTCAGCGCTCGACGTGCGCCTCGAGTTCACTGACGAGGGGGCCGCGTTCACGACGGCCGACGGCCGACAGATCCACTTCCCCCGAAGCGGCAGCGCGTGGGCGCGCGGCATCGGCGAGAACTTCTGGCTCGGTGCCGAATCGCACTCGGGCGAGGGTACGCCGGGACCGCTGCAGGGCGACCGCCTGGTCGTACGCGACAACGCCGGGGGCTGGTGGGCCTTCACCACCGCGGGCGTGTGGGTGGGAAGCGGGACGGGATCCGGAACCGTGGTCAGCGTGCATCGCTGCGCCGACGGGCTCGTTACCCGCCTCGCCCACGAGCACGGGCGCGCCATCAGCATCGAGTACGCGGGCGACCGCGTCGCGTATGCGCAGGTGTCTGACGGCAGGCGCGTCGAGTACCTTTACGACGCGGATCGCCGGCTCATCGGCGTCTCCGACGCCGTCGGCACGAGGCGCTACCGGTGGAACAGCGCTGGCCTCATCGACAGGGTGACGGCGGCGACCGGAGTGGTCGAGTGCGAAAACACCTACGACGCGAAGGGCCGCGTCACTGAACAGCTCACCCCGTACGGGCGAACGGTTCGATTCGCGTACCTGCCCGGTCGGGTGACGTCGGTCTCGAACGTCGACGGAACCAATACGAACACCTGGATCTCGGATAGGAAGGGCCGCGTCGTCGGCATCATCGACGCCGAGGGCCACCGTCAGTCGATGGCCTACGACCCGGCCGGAAACCTCGTCTCCGCGACCGAACGCGACGGGCAAGTCACGGTTCACGCGTACGACGACCGCGGCCGAAAGACACGCACCGTCACCCCCGAGGGCGCCGACATCACGTACGGCTACGACGAGCTCGACAGGGTCACGACCGTGGTCACCGCTTCCGGGGCGACGGTGTCATACGAGTACGCGACCGAGTACGACCGGAACCCGTCGGTCGTACTCGATCCGCTCGGCGGGCGCACGGAGCTCACCTGGGAAGCCGGGCTCCTCACCCACGTCACCGACCCCGTCGGCGTGACGCTGGCGCTGGGATACGACGAGTTCGGTGAGCAGACCAGCACTCGCAACGCGGCCGGCGACATCGCCCGGATTGTGCGCGATGCGGCGGGCCGCGTGCGCGAGACGATCTCGCCGTCTGGCGCGTCGACCCGGTACGACTACGACGAGGCCGGGCTGCTTATCGCCCGCACCGACCCCGACGGCGGCACCTGGCGGTTCGAGCGCGGCGCCGGCGGCCGGATGACCGCGCAGGTCGACCCGCTGGGTGCCCGCACTGAGTTTGAGTACGGCCCCCACGGGCACATCGTCGGCACGACGGACCCGCTGGGTCGCACGATCAGCCGCTCCTACGACGAACTGGAAAACGTCGAGTCCGTCACGCTCGCCGACGGAGCGGAGTGGGTGTTCGCCCACGACGCCCTCGCACGCCTCCGGGAGATTACCGACCCCGCGGGCGGCACCTGGTCGAGGGAATACGCGCCGAACGGCGAGCTCACCGGCACGACCGACCCGACCGGAGTGCACGTCGCGTTCACGCAGTCCCGCGGGTCAGGCATGAGCCGGGTGCAGAACGCGTTCGCGCAGGAGGCCGTGCAGCGGGACGAGTTCGGCAGGCCCGTCAGGGTTGAGCGCGAGGATGGCTCAGCCGAGCTGATGACGTACGACGCGGCAGGGAACCCGGTCGAGCTACTCGACGCTGATGGCGGCCTCACGCGCATCGAGCGCGACCGGGCCGGCCGGGTCACACGGGTCACGACCCCCGCGGGGCGCGTGACCCGCTACGAATACGACGCGTGCGGCCGGCCGGTGTTCTCGACCGACGCCGCGGGCGGGCGCACCTCGCTCGCCTACGACGCCGATTCCCGCGTCGTCACGCGCACCTCGCCCGCTGGCGACGTCACCGAGATCGAATACGACGCGATGGGCAGGATCGTGCGCGAGGCCGTACCCGGCATCGGCGTCGGCAGGTATCGGTACGACGCCGCCGGCCGCCTCGTGTTCTCGCACGACTGGCGTACCGGGATCCGGCGCTTTGGATATGATGCTGCCGGGCAGCTCACCACCGCTACCAACGGGGTCGGCGGCGTCACCCGCTACGAGTACGACCGGCGCGGGCGAGTTACCAGGATCATCGACCCCGCGGGCGGGGTCACCACCCGCAGCTACACCGAGCTCGACAGGGTCGCGTCGTCTACGGACCCGCTGGGGCGCACCACCACCGCGACCTACGACGGCGCTGGCAGGCAGCTCTCGCAAACCGCGCCCGACGGCACAACGCTCGAGTGGGTGTTTGACGATGCCGGGCTTGAGACCGAGGTGCGCGTAGACGGGCGCCGTTTGTCGCACGCCAGCCGCGACGCGCGCTCGCGCACGGTCACGATCACTGACGACACCCGGCCTCAGGCGCCGACCACGCACACCCTGCGATTCACGCGGAACGGGCAGCTCGCCGAGCGGGTCACCGTTGGCGCGGATTCTGTCGGCGCGGATTCTGTCGGCGCGGGGGCCGAGCCCGCCGCTCGGCCCGCCGTCACGCGGTGGGAGTATGACGCCGACGGAGCCCGGGTGGCGCTTGTCTCGCCCGACGGGGCGACAGTCGAGTACACCCGCGACCACGCGGGCCGCGTTTCGCGCGTCGTGCACTCCGCATTCGGCGAGATTTCGCTCACGCGAGACGCCGACGGCAGGCTCCTCGAGGCCCGAACGTTCGCAGGAGTCGACCCTGCTGGTGGGCCTGCGGGTGGGCGTTCGGTTGGACCCGACGCCGGGCCCGCGGTCGGGCAGATTCAGCAGTGGGAGTACGCGAACGGGTTCCCCGCAGCGCACACGCGCGTAGGCGCCGATGGCGGCATCGCCGTCACCCGCATCGACCGTGACGAGATCGGCCGGATCACCCGTATCGATGGCCCCGACTCGGTCGCAGAGTACGCCGCCGACGACGCCAGCCAGATTACTGCGCTGCGCATCGACGGCGCTGCGGCGGCCTCCTGGGAGTACGACCCGGCCGGAAGGCTCGTCGCAGAGACCCGCGATAACCAGTCGCTGCGGTACTCCTACGACGCTGCTGGGCAGCTCCTCTCGATCGAGGGCTCAGACGGAGCTATCACCGAGTACGAGTACGACGGGCTTGGCCGACGCGTGACCGAGCGCTCCCCCGAAGGCGCCACCGCGTACGCGTGGGATGCGCGGGGGTGGCTCACCGAGATCACGGAGCGTGGGGGTGCCGCTCTGCGCAGCACCGAGCTCTGGGTTGACGCGCTCGGTGAACTCGCAGACGTTGATGGGGCACGGATCCACTGGGATACGGCGAGCTACGCCCCGGCACCGATCAGCATCGGCGGCCACGACGTTTTCGCCGGGCCCGGTGGGTTCACCGCGGCCGCTACCGGCATCGACGATGGACCTGGTGCCCGGGGTTCGTGGGCTACCTCAGGGTGGCGCACGGCGCGGGCTGCGGCAGACGACCCGTGGGCGACGCTTGCGGGTTTCAGCGCGGGCACGCTCCCGGCGGGCCTCTCCCTCACCGCGAGCGGCGCCCTTCAGGTTGCCGGCCTCGAGTGGTTGGGCGCGCGAGCCTACGACCCCGCGGCACGCGGCTTCCTCTCGGTCGACCCACTCGAGGCGCCGGCGGGTGTCGGCTGGGCAGGCAACCCGTACTCGTACGCGGGCAACGACCCGCTCCACGCGGTGGACCCGCTCGGGCTCTCCCCCATCAGTGATGCGGAGCTCAAGGCCTACGCTGACAGCCAGCAGGGCCCCCTCGCACGGGCCGCGGGCGCGGTCGGGCACTGGTTCAAGGAGAACTGGGAGTACGTGGCTGCTGGAGCCATGATTGCCGGCGGTATTGCACTCATGTGCACCGGAGTGGGCGGTCCCGTCGGCATGGCGCTCGTCGGAGCTGCTAGCGGGGCTTTGGTTTCGGGTGGGTTCTCTGTGGCTGCACAAAAAGCTCGAACTGGTGAGGTCAGTTGGGGAAAGGTTGGCGTTGATGCTTTCGTTGGCGCTGTCGGCGGTGGAGTGAGCGGGGCGGTCGCTGGAGGGCTTGCCTTCGGGGCTCGAGCTCTTACTCTTAAGGTGCCTCTGGCGAACGGGTCGCAGAACTTGACTGGGCTCGCATACACCACCATGAGAAGCTCGGCTGCGCGAAACCTCATCTCGGCAGGCGCAGGCGGCTCCTCAGCAAACATCGCTCAATACAGACTAGAAACGAAAGACCCGACCCCCCTTGGAACTCTGCAGGCGGGGCTGACTGGACTCGCAACCAGCGCCGGCGGGTCACTGATGGCGCTTGGCGGCGGACAACTCTCAAGTCGTATCGGCGGCGAGATCGCAGACCGACTCGCGGGCGGAGTCGCCGGTGCAGTCAATCAAGCGCTAACAACTGGGGATTCTATCCTGTCCTATGACGCAAGGTGGGCGGGGCTTCAAGGACTAGTTGAGTCCGGGAGTGGTCCTTCCTCCGGCATCCATGCGAGAGGAATCTGATGGCGGCCCTCGACGCACAGCACGCAACAGCAACCGCCCCTATGCCAAAGAGGCATCGTCCATGGCTTCGGCGACTTGTTGTCACCCAAATCGTGATATCCGTGTTCATTCTTGGAGCAGTATTTGCCGCTCCGACCGTGGATACGAAGAACCTTCAGTGGGTTCCCTGTGTGGTCAAGTCCGCAGAGGGGACGACAACTGGGGGGATGGGGCTTCGAGGTTCCTCAGGCTCGGTACCAGCGGTGGTAATTGAGACCACAAACTGCCACCGAATTACATACACTTGGGGAATCTCAGAGAAAAATCGAGACGCGGTTGCTGCTTCATTCACGAGGGGAGCTGTGTTCGAGTTCAAGTTGGGGATACTCTCACAACAGAGCGCGGCGGCTGCCTGGCCGTTCTATCAGGTTGAGGCGAAAGGTTACAGGAAGGCGTTCACGCCGGAGGGGCCTTCGAATCCATGAAGCTCCGCCGAACGTTGCGCCCAGCCTGGCCGACCACATCGGGGTCGCGGCAGCGTCCCAAATGGCTGATTGGGGCGGTGACAGTTTGAAAATCGCTGTCGATAGCGTCTTGGGGGCACGTTAATGATGAGTTCAGATTCTCGCGATCCAGACCACGACCCTCAGCCGAGACCCAGCGCTACTGGACCAGCTGAACCTAAAACGCCCCAAGTGCGGATGGTTGCCATCGACGACCCCCGAGCCATTCGGGCTGACAAGTACAACCACTTCGTGATGTGGGCGGCGTTCGTCCTCATACTGATCATAGCCGTAGTCGCCATCGTCTGCGTTCCGTGGGACACCACCCTCGCGATCTCAACACGGGGCCGCCCGAGGCAGAACCTTCCCGTCTGGTTCGTCATGCCAATGTTCGTGATTGTTATGACAATCACAGTTGTGAAAGTCACTCGTGGCGAGAAGCGCGAGCGCGAGAAGCTGTTGGACAAAGGATTCCCAGCTTGGGAGATTCCGTTTGGCTATGTCGTGGTTACCACGATGTCAGCCATCTTTGTCTTTGGTCAAGGCTACTTCGCTTGGGGCTTTTTCAAAGCAGCCGGCCTCCTTGACTGACGCCGCGACCGGCCCCCTACTCCCCCTTCCCAGCACAGAAACGACAAACACATGACGCACCCCGCCCCCGATCAAAGCATGCCGTCCGCTCACGAGCAGCCCCAGGTACAAACCCAGGCACCGGTACCAGAGGCAGCAGACCCGCCGCCATCGAAGAAGAAGCGGGCGTTGAAGACCGTGCTTTCAATACTCGGCATCTCCGCTGGTCTCGTCATCGGAAAGATACTCATTCCAATCGCGTTCATAGAGGCCGACAACAACGTCACGGTTGAAGACGGATACCTGTTCGAGGCCTCTACCTACTCCATCATGTTCCCGGGCGAGCCCGACCCGATTGCAGATATTCCCGCGGGCTACGAAGCAGTCACCTGGTCGAACAAACAAAAGATGTATCAAAGCGCCAACGTCGACGTGTCAGTCGTCACCGCGGCGTCACTTGAAGACGCCGTGGCTGGCTGCGCGAGCACCAACGAGGCGGAGCTGGTTTCGGTCACCCCTTACGGTGGGGCACCGAACAAATCGTCGTTCAGAAGCCCTGGAACGTCCCGGGTGTGGAGGTTCTAGATAGTTGGGGAATCCAATGAGCGAGACCGAAGACTCCCTTCTAGAACTAAGCGATTTTCTCAAAGCATTTGGTGAGACATACCTCTCAAACTACTTCGCAAGGGTCAGAGAAGCTATATTGGGGGCAGCTTCGCACAATGGTCGGAGAGAAGCCGCACAGCGGGGACTTGCCCTATTCGCTGGAATGAATAGTTTCAATGATCTGGTCATCATGAATGGGAATAACGCTGTCCAAGAGCTGAACGACCAGCTTGATCGCATGCGGGGGGAAGCATTCACTTCGCTGGTTGAAATCGCGCTGAACACCTCTTCGTCCAGAGAGGAAGAGCGTTGACCAGCTTGCCTAGAAGAGTATCGCCCCTGGCCAAGGTAGACGGGTCGTTGTCGAAGGTGAACCTTCGCCTAGTGGGGGGCACAGTTGACATCATAAGCACTAGTTACTTCGTAACGCTGCGGTTCTCCACCAACGCGACAGTTCAGTTTGAGTCCGACTTCACCATTAGGGAGCCCGGATGCAGCGAGAAAGTCATCTCGATGGACGGAGATCGCTCTGAACTAGTACCAGTTCTGCGTCTCCACAATGAAGTCGTAGATGCGGCATTCATCGCTGAGGGAACCTTGCATCTCAGCTTCTCCAACGGAACCACCACAGAAGCCCGACCAGATCCAGAACTTGAGTCGTGGAGCTACTCTGGCCCCGAATCGCCTGAAACAAGGGTCATAGCTTTGGCCGGAGGGGAGCTTGCCATTTGGCTCCCCTAGGAGTCATTTCGATGCCAAGCCGGGCCGAAGTCCGCACCTGGGTTGAAAGCTCGCGCCTACTCCGCTGAGCTGTAAGGGGGCACAAAACCAAGCGCCGAAAGCGCATACGTGTGCGAACGTGGGCTGAGGCCAGTACTCATCAATGTGTGACGCACCTGCGGGCCCTTGCGTTGTGAGCTGGCCATGCGAGGATTGATCTCACCGGACAGACAGGAGTGCGCATGCGAACCGTCGATCTCGACCGCCCTGCACCATGACGTTCGTTGACCCGAGCTTTCAGTTGATCGCCGACTTCTTCGAGGGCTCTCCGGCGATCTGGTTGGAACTGCCCGACGGGTGGTTTGGGCGCCCCTACGACAATCTCCTCACCGTGGTGGACGTGAGCATAGCTGAGAGCGGGAGCCTGGTCATCCTGTTTGAGCACTCATCTCGTTTGACGGTCGAGTCTCCGTTCAGCGCAGCACTCAAGGAAGGGGCACTTGTGCTTGGGCCCTTTGCCGCAACCGAGTGGGAGTACGCCCCTTTCGGAGAAACAAGCGCCGTCCAGCGGAGATTCGTCTCCGGAACCTGCACGTTCCATGCGCCGGGCAAGCACCTCGTGGGTGCTCACTGATGGCAAGAACAGAGCGGCTGAGCAACCCCCAACAACGCCAACCGGTTCAGGCTCACGCATCCGATCTCGATAGCGCCCGTAGCGATTGCGTTGAGTGTCGCCCCAAAGTTTCCTCCGCCATCACGAGGCTTGGCTGGGAAAGGGCTAGGGCTTCTCGGGGTTCCCGGTGATCGTCAGCTCCGTCGCCACAGGGCCTGCATCTTTACGTCCCCTGCCCAAAACCAGGAACAAGCCGCTCAGTGGGAGACCGAATGAAATCAGCTGCAGAACGCCGGATTCAATCGCGAACGCCGAGCAGCTGCCCAGCCCAGTCTTTGCGTGTTTGCTGGGATGAGTAGCTTCAACGACACTGTACTTATGAAGGGGACCCTGCAGCCCCGAGCTGAACAACCGGCATGATCCGCTGCGGGAAGATGCGTTCTCGTTCTTGAACCAGATTCGACTTAAATACGTCACCACTCGAAGAACTGCCATGCCCACCACAACACGCCCCGGTAGGGTCAGGACCACGCAAGCGCCACGGAGAACGACGAGGAGAGAGCAACATGAGCCAGAACACGAGCTTCTTTCTCTCATCCATGGAGAGCGCCCGCTTCGCGGGGGTCTACGAGTGCGAGACGCTAGCTCTCGTCACGTTAGGCCAGGGGCGTCACGCGATACACGCAGCATGTTCCCCGCCAGTTGAGGCAAGTGAGTTTGGTTACCCGCTCGGGCTTGAGTCCGTCGTGCTCGCCAACCGATTCGCCGGAGACGACCCGTGGCGAAAGTTCAGCTTTCCGGTGTTCGTCTATATTTGCGCGCCTGAGTTCGAGGCAGAACCTCGGGTACTCGCCTGGGGCGAGATCTACGCGTCAGCGGAGGACGCACGTCAACACCGGATGGGCCGCCCGTGAACCCCAGGCGGTACGCCCCGGGCAGCCGCTACCGAACCCGCCCGCCGAGGGCACGCGCGTCGCGCTTACCCGAGGCGTCCTGGCGGAGCTCCTTCGGCAGCGAGAACACGAGATCCTCCTCGGCGGTCACGACCGCGCTGACGTCTGAGTAACCGGCCTCGCCGAGGTCGTCGAGCAGCTCCTGCACGAGCACCTCGGGCACCGACGCGCCGCTCGAGATGCCGATCGTTTTCACGCCTTCGAGCCACTCCTGCTTGACCTCTTCGGCGAAATCAACGAGGTAGGCGGCCTTCGCGCCGTACTCGAGCGCGACCTCGACGAGGCGCACCGAGTTCGACGAGTTCGTCGACCCGACGACGAGCACGAGGTCGGCCTCGGGCGCGATCTTCTTAATCGCGACCTGGCGGTTCTGCGTGGCGTAGCAAATGTCGTCCGACGGCGGGTCCTGCAGGTTCGGGAACCGCTCGCGCAGCCGCCGCACGGTCTCCATCGTCTCGTCGACCGAGAGGGTCGTCTGCGAGAGCCACACGAGGCGATCAGGATCACGCACCACAAGGTCATCGACATCGTCAGGCGAGTTCACGATCGTGATGTGATCGGGAGCCTCACCCGCGGTGCCCTCGACCTCTTCGTGGCCGGTGTGGCCGATGAGCAAGATCTCCATGTCTTGCTTCGCGAAGCGCACCGCCTCGCGGTGCACCTTCGTCACGAGCGGGCAGGTCGCGTCGATCGCGTGCAGGTGCCGATCTTCAGCCGCCTGCACGACCGCGGGAGAGACGCCGTGGGCCGAGAACACGACGTTCGCGCCCTCGGGCACCTCCTCGACCTCCTCGACGAAGATGGCGCCCATCTTCTCGAGTGTCTGCACGACGTGCACGTTGTGCACGATCTGCTTGCGAACGTAGACGGGCGCGCCGAAGCGATCGAGCGCCTTCTCGACGGCAACGACCGCGCGGTCGACGCCGGCGCAGTAGCCGCGCGGGGCGGCGAGCAGCACGCGTTTGTCGCCGTCCACCGGCTCGTTTTTCAGTCGGCCGCCAAGGCGACGCATGCGCGGCATCGCCAGGCTCACAACCGGTGCACCAACCGTGCGCTGATCAACAACCGAACCCTGCTCTGTCATGCGCACAAGTCTACGCTGGAACGCTGAGCACATGATCTGGACGCTGGTCGCCGACTAGGCTCGACGTCATGGCAGCAGACGCACCCGCAACCCGCGAGGCCCCGTGGCCCGTCGCCCTCATGAGCGAGAAGGTCGCCGGCTGGATCGACAGGCTCGGCCAGGTCTGGGTCGAGGGCGAGGTCACGCAGTGGCAGGTGCGCGGCGGGCACGTCTACGGCAAGCTTCGCGACCTCACGCAGGATGCGACCGTGAGCTTCACCGTCTGGCGCTCAGTCGCGCAGCGCCTCACCGCAGAGTTCAAGCAGGGCGACCGGGTGATCGCGCTCGTGAAGCCGAACTTCTGGGTCAAGGGCGGCTCGCTCACCATGCAGGTGTTCGACCTGTCGCACGTCGGCCTCGGCGAGCTGCTCGAACGGCTCGAGCGGCTGCGGAGGCAGCTGCAGTCCGAGGGACTCTTCGACGAGGGTCGTAAGCAGCGCCTGCCGTTCCTGCCCGGCAAGATCGGGCTCGTGACGGGCCGCGACTCCGACGCGGAGAAGGATGTCGTGCGCAACGCGACGCTTCGGTGGCCTGGCGTGCAGTTCAAGATCCACTACGCAGCGGTGCAGGGTGACCGGGCCGCCGCCGAGGTGACCGCGGGCATCCGCGCGCTCGACGCCGACGCGGAGGTCGACGTCATCATCGTCGCGCGCGGCGGCGGCGACTTCCAAAACTTGCTCCCGTTCTCGGACGAGGCCGTCGTGCGCGCGGCAGCCGAGGCCAGCACCCCGATCGTCAGCGCCATCGGGCACGAGGCGGACCGCCCGCTGCTCGACGAGGTTGCCGATCTGCGCGCGTCGACGCCGACCGACGCCGCCAAGCGCGTCGTTCCCGACGTCGGTGAGGAGCTCGCCGGGATCGACCAGGCGCGCAGCCGGATGTCGGGCAGGCTCAGCCAGTTGTTCGCTCACGAGACGGACAGAATCGCGCAGCTTCGGCAGCGGCCAGTGCTCGCCAGCCCCGACAGGATCGTCGACGACCGCGCCGAGGAGCTCGTACGCTGGGTCGCGCGCGGCTCGGAGCTCGCCGACCGCGCGATCGTCGACCGCGCGAGCGCGCTCGCCGAGACCCGCGCCCGGCTCACCGCCCTGTCACCGCAGGCGACACTCGAGCGCGGCTACGCGATCGTACAGCTGCCGAGTGGCGGCGTGCTGCGCGACCCCGCCGACGCTCCAGGCGGCACGGAGCTCCGCGTGAGCGTCGTCGGCGGCAAGCTCGGCGCCACGTCCACGGGGCCACAAGCGTAAGGCTCGGGCACCCCAAGGAGTCGGCGTCTCGGCACTGCCTAGGCCCGAGCCGTCGCCGTTCAGCACTACCCCGCACCGCGCATTAACCAGTAGCGTCGCTTCGCAGAATTCCAGCCACCGAGATGTCTTCGTCAAGGTCGGGCCAGTGCACTCCCTGATTTCGGCCGATCACCCGCCAGTTCGCACGTTGAGCTGGCAGCGCGGCGGCCAACGTGGTTACCGCAGTGAACGGGAGCGCAACGCTACGCCCACCGTGAAGCTTTACGCGTATGTCACGATCAGTGACGCTGATCTCGTCAACGATCTCGTCAGTTGGTGAAATGGTCACGCCAAGCCTCCAGTATCTCTTGCTCGCGGAGCGTAACTATTGCAAACATACGGTTCAACTCGTAAGGCGCGAACCCGCCTGGGTGGGCCAAGGCTACAGGTGAAACCCAGAATTTGGCGGTGAGGTTCCCCGTTCGATATGCACGGGCCCGGAGGCCTAGAACCCCGCGCTAGTTGTACTGCCCGGGGAGGTTGCTCGATAGTCGTGCGACTGGCGGGAGCTGCCCGATGGCCGAGTGGGGCCTGTGCTGATTGTAGTAGTGCAGCCACGCGGGAAGTGCTTTCCGTCTCGCCTGCTCTGAAGAGTAGTGCCGACTGTACGCCCACCCGTCCGCGAGGGTGCGATGGAACCGCTCGATTTTCCCGTTGGTCTGCGGCCGGTACGGGCGTGTCCACTTCGGTGTGATTCCCAAGCCGCTGCAGGCATCACGCCAGGCGTGAGAGCGGTACGCGGATCCGTTGTCCGAGAGCACCCGCTCGACCCGCACCCCGCGATCTTGGAACCAGGACACGGCCCGCTGGAGTACTCCGATCGCGGTCTCGGCCCGCTCGTCATCGTGGATCTCGGCATACGCGACTCGGGAGTGGTCATCGATCACGGTGTGCACGTAGGCGTGCCGCATCAGCACGTCACGCCTACGGCTCCGTTCCTTCCCGGGAGTCGCAGCCCGGTTCTTCCCACCCTGGACTCGTCCGACCGTGCGCCAGCCTCCTCCGTCAGGAATGTTGCCGAGCTTCTTCACATCGACATGGATCAGGGAACCCGGATGCGGGTGTTCGTACCTGCGGGCTGGTTCCCCGGTCTTCCGGTCGATGTGGGAGAGCCGGTTCAACCGTTCCCGCACCAAGACTGCGTGAACCGTGGAGGGTGGAAGCTGCAGGAGACCGCCGATCTCGACCGGGCCGAGTCGGCGCGTGATCCGCAGGTGCTTGATCTTCCGCACGATCGGGCGCGGGGTCTGGTTCGGGTGGGCGTGCGGGCGAGAGGATCGGTCGGTCATGCCGGCGATCCCATGCTCGGCGTAGCGGCGAGCCCATTTCTGAGCGGTCGGCCAGGCGACGTGGAAATAGTCAGCGGCGTGCGCGACTGTCCATCCTTCATCGATGATGAGGCGGGCGATGCGGAGTCGTTGGCGTGGGGTCAGGGCTGCGTTAGCGTGGGACACGAGAACCTCCGGTGTAGAGCTGTAGTGGTAGCAGCTCCACTCTGCCCGGAGGTTCTCGTCTCTGTCACGGAGTCCAGATCAAACAACGACCCTGGACACTACAGCTAGTCCGTGCGTTCAAGGCCGCTGCCGTCGGCCGCAACCCGGAACGATGCGCTGCGGTAACCGTCGTTGATCACGAACGAGACGCTGACGGGGCCTGAGCGTTCGGTGTTCCAAGGATCCTCCTCGGTCTGCGCCAGCGCCCTGTCTGCGTTGTACATCACACCATCGAGGTTCTTCACCCCGACTTCCCCGGCCGCGCGTTCAATCTCGCGGAGGATCGCGCCGGCGTCGATCTCCGTGAGCGCGAACTGCTCGCTGAGCGTGTCCGGCTGCGGGGCACCCGGGCCGCCGTGCGCGACCGAGCCCTTTCGGTAGGTCCACCGGTCAACGTTGAGGCTCTCCGGAGTGAGCGGCGCATTCACGGTGACGAGGTCTTCCGAGACCGTCACGCTCACCACGCGATCGTGCCCGATCTCGGTGGCGAGCGCCGTAAACGCCCGGTCAAGCGCCGGCGCCTCACGGAGGTCGGCGTGCAGCCGCCCGTCAGGGATCGCGGTGAGGGTCTCCGCGAGGCCCGCGCGGTACGGGAACACGACGGCGGCGCCCGCGAGCAACGCGGCGAGCACAAACACCGTGATCCGGATCGGCCGCGACTTCTTTCCCGTGCCGATGAGCGGCCTGCGCGCGCCGGGAAGGCCGCCCGTGCCCGCTGACCCCAGGCGCATCTCCCCCGCGATGGCGGCGGGCGGGAACTCGGTGTCGGCCCAGATCTCAGCCGTAGCGTCTTCATCGGTCAGCGCGACGTCAGGCTCGCCCTCGGCGAGGATCGCGACGACGTGCCTCGTCCCGGGCTGGAATCGGGGAATCTGCGTGAGCTGCACGATGCGCCGCACCCGCGTGCGGTACACGCCGCCCCTCACAGGACGCACCGTCAGGTCGATGTCGCACACCGGCTGCTCGTTGATCTGGGTACCGGTCTGCGTGAGCTCATCCACCCGGGCAAGCCCGACCCTCCCCGCCGAGAGCGCGGTCTGCACCTGTTCGTTCGACGGCATCGAGAGGCCGCGCAGCGACCTCCCTACGAGCACGAGGACACCCGAAAGCACCGCTGCGACCAGTCCGACGGGGAACGCCCAGGCGGCGGCCCCGGGCGGCCCGACGATGGTGGCGATGACGCCGCCCGTGAGAATGCCGACACCAATAAAGAAGACGAAACGAAGCACCAAAAAAGCCTAACGCCTTGACCGCGAGCCCGCCCGCAATCGACGTATCGTGAGTGTTGAGGGTGCAGCGGCTAGACTGAAAGCTATGACTGCCCCGATCGAAGCAGACGTCGCTGCGCTGAGCTATGAAGCGGCGCGCGACGAGCTCATTCAGGTGGTGAGTCGCCTCGAGCAGGGCGGCGCCACGCTCGAAGAGTCCATTCAGCTGTGGGAGCGCGGCGAGGCCCTCGCCACCCGCTGCGAGGAGTGGCTCATCGGGGCTCGCAAACGACTCGAGGATGCGCGCCAGGGCGGCGCTCCCTCCGGCGCCGCGAGCGTCGAGACTCAGCCCGGGAACGGCGAAGAATTCTAACGATGGCGAAAAACAAGCGCCCGAACATTGTTGCAGAGCTCGGCCGGCCGGAAACGGCCGCCGAGACCGCCGCTCGCAAGGCAGAGGGAAGCCGCCTCTACAAGCAGCGGAAGACGGTGAACAACCTTGTCTTCTCGCTGCTCGTGACCGTCGGTGTGGTCTTCATCATCTACCTCATGGTGCCGCGCGAGCCCGGAGATTTCCCCGACCGCTCCGTTGACGTCGCCGCCGCGGCCGCGACTTCGGGGGCGAGCTATGAGCTCGCCGTTCCCGCGGTGCCCGAGTCCTGGAAGGCCAAGCGCGCCGCGCTCACCATCGACGGCGACGTCACCGTCTGGCAGGTGCACTATACGACCGAGAACGAGGCGTACGCGACCGTGGTGCAGGCGTACACCGCCGACGGCTCGCCGGTGCCGGCGACCTGGATCGCGAAGAAGCTTGAAGAGCAGGATCCGACGGGCCGCGAGCATCTCGGCGGGATCGACTGGCAGGTCTATGACCATCAGGATCGCAAGGCAGACGAGGTCAACATGCGCTTCGGCCTTGAGGGCGCCATCGGCACGAACACGGTGCTCGTCTTCGGAACCGACGATGAGGCAACGCTTCGCGTGCTCGCAACCCAGGTCAGCGAGTCGCTCGCCGGCCTCGAAAACTCAGCAACCGCAACGAATGAGGTGACCGAATGAGCACGACCACACGAGTGAGCCCCCAGGAGGCCTGGGACGCACTGATCGCCGGCAACGAGCGGTTCGTGTCGGGCGAATCAGCGCACCCGAATCAGAACGTCGAGCGGCGCAGTGAACTCGTCAACTCGCAGACCCCCGACGTCGCCCTCTTCGGTTGCTCGGACTCGCGCCTCGCCGCCGAGATCATCTTCGACTGCGGTCTCGGTGACCTGTTCATCGCCCGCAACATGGGCCACGTCGTCGCCGAGTCGATCACGGCCTCGATGGAGTACGCGGTCACCGAGCTCGGGGCTTCGCTCATCGTCGTGCTCGCGCACGACTCGTGTGGCGCGGTTGCGGCCGCGATCGACCAGACCGGGCGCGAGCCGTCAGAGACGACGCGTTCGGTGAAGCACACGCTCGCGCCGATTCAGCCTTCGGTGCAGCAGCTGTGGCTGCAGGGTCACACCGAGACCCCCTACGTGAACGCCGCCGAGATCGACGCGAACGCCGTCGGTCGGCTACACCTCGGCGCGACCGTCCACGAACTGCTGCGCACCTCGCGCGCGATTAGCGACGCCGTCGACGCGGGCACCCTCGCAATCGTCGGGCTGCAGTACCGACTCACCGAGGGCCGCGCCGTGCCCTACACGGTCGTCGGCCCCGTCGAGCTTGAGCTCGCACCACTGAACTAATTCCTTCTCACCAACACCCAAGCAAAGGACAACTGTGACTGAAGAGATCGAGTACCGCATCGAGCACGACACCATGGGCGAGGTACGAGTACCGAAGTCCGCGATCTACGCAGCGCAGACGCAGCGCGCTGTCGAGAACTTCCCGATCTCGGGCAAGGGCCTCGAGCCCGCTCAGATCGTCGCGCTCGCACGCATCAAGCGCGCGGCGGCTATGGCGAACGCCGACCTCGGCATCCTCGACGCAGACATTGCGAAGGCGATCGTTGCTGCGGCAGACGAGGTCATTGGCGGCGCGCACCACGACCAGTTCCCCGTCGACACCTACCAGACCGGCTCTGGCACTTCGTCGAACATGAACATGAACGAGGTGCTCGCGAGCCTCGCGACCAAGCACCTTGGCGCCCCCGTTCACCCGAACGACCACGTGAACGCGTCGCAGTCGTCGAACGACGTCTTCCCGACCTCGGTGCACGTTGCGGTCACCGGCGCGCTCATCGAGCAGCTCAAGCCGTCGCTCGCGCACCTCGCTGAGGCGCTCGAGGAGAAGGCTGAGCTGTGGAAGTCGGCTGTGAAGCCGGGCCGCACCCACCTCATGGACGCGACCCCGGTCACCCTCGGCCAGGAGTTCGGCGGCTACGCGGCGCAGATCCGCTACGGCATCGAGCGCATCGACGCGGCCCTCCCCCGCGTTGCCGAGGTCCCGCAGGGCGGTACCGCGGTCGGCACCGGCATCAACACCCCGCTCGGCTTCCCCGAGAAGGTCATCGCCGAGATCGCCGCGTCGAGCGGCCTGCCGATCACCGAGGCACGCAACCACTTCGAGGCGCAGGCGAACCGCGACGGTCTCGTCGAGGCATCGGGCGCGCTCCGCACGATTGCCGTGTCGCTCACGAAGATCGCGGAAGACGTGCGCTGGATGGGCTCGGGCCCGAACACCGGCTTCGGTGAGCTCCACATCCCCGACCTGCAGCCCGGCTCGTCGATCATGCCCGGCAAGGTCAACCCGGTCATCCCCGAGGCGACCCTCATGGTCTGCGCTCGCGTGATCGGCAACGACGCGACGATCGCCTGGGGCGGCGCACGCGGCAACTTCGAGCTCAACGTGATGATTCCCGTCATGGGCACCGCACTGCTCGAGTCGATCCGCCTTCTCGCAAACGTCTCGCGCGTCTTCGCCGACAAGACCGTCGCGGGCCTCGAGGCGAACGTCGAGCGCATGGAGACCCTCGCGGGCATGAGCCCCTCGACCGTCACCCCGCTGAACCGCCTCATCGGCTACGAGGCCGCCGCGAAGATCGCGAAGCACTCGGTCGCCGCCGGCATCACCGTGCGCGAGGCCGTCATCGACCTGGGCTACGTCGAGCGCGGCGAGGTCACCGAGGCCGACCTCGACAAGGCACTCGACCTGCTCTCGATGACCCACCCAGGCGTCGCGAAGTAACTCGCTCAGCGCGCTAGAAAGCGGCTCGGGATCCTCTTCGGATCCCGAGCCGCTTTCGTGTGCCCCGCTACCCGGCTACAGCACCTTCGAGAGGAACGCCTTCGTGCGACCGTGCTGCGGGTTACCGAGCACGCATCTGTCTTCCGAGACTGACCGCAGTTCCGAAATGTGCGGACCGAGCTCGGAAGCTCGATGCGGTTTCGGCTCGGCAGGGTGCAAGGCGGGGCGCGCCGCCAGCGCCCGCGTTACGCTGGCTTCATGACCGCCGACGCCTCACGCCACTCCGCCGCGACCTGGCAGGCCCGGGTCGACAGCGTCTGGGCTGACGCCAGCGCCACCGAGGAGGAGGTGCTCGAGCGCATTGCGGCACTCGCTGCCGAGCTACCCGAATCAGACCCGCGAGGCCCCTTTGAGCTTGGCGGCGCCCACGACTCCGCCGGCCATGAGGAGCGCGCCGCCGAACTCTATGAGCGCGCAATCGCCCTCGGGCTCGCCGGTCTGCCGCGGGCGGAGCTCGACGTGCAGTACGCGTCGACGCTGCGAGTCCTCGGCCGCGCCGACGATGCCGTGCGGGTCCTCGAGACGACCACGCGTCACGACGAGCTCGGCGCGTCGCCGGACGCCTTCCACGCGCTCGCGCTGCACGCAGCCGGCCGTTCCACGGAGGCCGTCGCAGTGTTGCTCGAGGCGCTCATCCCAACGCTGCCGAAGTATCAGCGCTCGCTCATCGGTTACGCTGCGCAGCTCCGCGCCGGCGATACGGGAGAATAGTCGGGTGCTCGACGAAACCTTCACGCTCCCCCTCTGGGCCGAACTCACGGCCGTCGGCGTCGGCAGTCTGCAGGGCGCCCTGTTCGCGGCCGGCTTCAAGCGGCTCGACCTGCTCGGGGTCGCACTCGTCGGCATCGCTTCCGGGATTGGCGGGGGCTTCCTGCGCGACATCCTGCTGAACACAACCACCGCCGCGTTCTCGATCAACTGGTACCTGCTGACCGCGACGCTGGCTGCCTTCGTTGGCATGCTCGTACCGCGCCTGTTCCATAAGGTGGACCCGGTCGTCACCCTGCTCGACGCGGTGAGCATTGGAATGTTCGGCGCGATCGGCGCGACAAAGGCGCTCGCGCTCGGACTTCCCGTCCTGCCCGCGCTGTTCATTGGCACGATCTCCGCGGTCGGCGGCGGTGTGCTGCGAGACATGATCCTGAACATCCCGATCGCGCTCATGCACGTCGGCTCGTTCTATGCGGTCGCGTCGATGGGCGGAATCGTCGTGCTGCTCGTCATGCTGCAGTTCGGCGCTCCCGTGCTCATCGCCGGCGTCGTCTGCGTCGTCGTGACGACGCTGCTGCGCCTCCTCGCCATTCGCTTCGGGTGGAGCCTTCCCGAGCAGCGCGCGCTCAGCCGCATCCAGCTGCGCCGCCAGCGCCAGGTCGAGGCCGTGATCGACGAGGCGCTGCAGACCGGCGTGATCGTGCTCCCCGACATCGTCCCAGACCCAGACGACGAGGACGACGAGGATGACGAGCCGGGCGGCGCACGCCAGCCGGCCCGCCCCTAGCTCGCGCACCCCTGCCTGCCCCGCACGTTCATCTGCCGTGCACCTCGGCGTAGCGAACCGGCTACCGCCGGGCGACCCCGGGGCCATTCGGGTTCGGTTGTGTAGTGGAGGGCGCCCTGAGGGCGCCCATACACGTGCCGCAATCGAGTCTGAAGGAACGACATGACGAACCCCGCTCGCCCGCCCCGACTACGCCGAGGAGCAACGGCGTTCGCGCTCGCCGCGCTCGTCGGCTCGGGCCTTGCTATCCCCCTCGCGAGCCCCGCCTCGGCGACACCCGCGGCTGCCGAGACAGCCGCCGTCCCGGTCGTGCCGGCCGCTTCCCTCGTCTCCACCGGCACCGTCTGGAAGTACCTCGACACCAACGTCGACCCGGCCGCGGGCAACGCCGACCGCAACGCCTGGACCGCCCCCGGGTACGATGACTCGTCGTGGCCAACGGCCGCCAGCGGTTTCGGCGTGAAGAAGAACGAGCTCGCCGCGGTCGGCCCGTACATGCCCGCGACCAAGCTCGCCCACTACATCGACGGCAACTCGAAGAACACGGTTCCGACCTACTTCTTCCGTACGACGATCGAGCTCGAGGCCGGCGTCGCGAGCGAGGTTGACTCGGTCTCCGCGTCGATCATCCACGACGACGCGGCCCGAGTGTTCGTCAACGGCCAGAAGGTCGCCGGCTTCCTCGATGCCCGAGTCGATGACGAGGCGCCCTCGAACCTGCAGTACGCTGGCGAGAGCAAGGGTGACCCTGTCGTGTCCGACTTCACGATCGACCCCGCGCTGCTGCAGGACGGTACGAACACGATCGCAGTGGCCGTCTACCAGGATCGCGAGACCTCGTCCGACGCCTATTTCGACATGACGAAGCTGCAGCTCTCACCCAAGACCGATGAGGGTGGCGGCACCGATCCGGTGGTCGCCGCCCCGACGCGCGTGATCCTGACGCCAACCGAGACGCCTGCGACGTCGCAGTCGTTCTCGTGGCTCGCTGGCGATGAGTCCCACAAGACGGGCACGGTCGAGATCGGGCTCGCCGCGGGCGGCGACACCCGCGTCGTCGATGCCCGCGCGGTTGGCGCCGTGAACGGCAACGCGAAGGAACACTTCTCGGCGACGGTCACCGACCTCGCCCCCGCAACCGCGTACCGCTACCGCGTTGGGACCGAGGGCAGCATGAGCGGGTGGTACACCTTCACCACCGAGACCCCGGGCGCGACCGACTTCCAGTTCGTCTACTACGGCGACGCACAGATCGGCCTCGACACCACCTGGCCCGCCGTCGTCGAGCAGGCAGAGGCCAAGGCCCCGCGCTCGATCGGTTCGGTGCACGCCGGCGACCTTATCAACACCGGCAGCAATGACACCGAGTGGCTGAACTGGTTCAAGGGGATGGAGCGCTCGGCGACGAGCACCAACGTCATGGCTGCGCCGGGCAACCACGAGTACTCGGGCGACAAGACGCTCGCCTCGTGGAAGGCTCACTTTGAGTACCCGCTCAACCAGCCGTCGACCGAGACGATCGGCGAGCTCGCCGGCCGCGCGCAGGGCGACTCTGACGTCGCACGCCAGTACGCCGCATACTTCGAGCACTGGGCAGACTTCGCGGCCGAGACCGTGTACTACACCGATTACCAGGGCGTCAGGTTCATCACGCTGAACGCCACACGCGACACCACGTTCCTCAAGCCCGCAAACCTCCCCGGCTGCACGGGCGCAGAGTGCCCGAGCACGAAGGTGCAGGCCCTGTGGACCGAGTACCAGGCCGCGTGGCTCGATTTCGTACTCAAGGAGAGCCCGTCGAAGTGGAACGTGGTCACCTTCCACCAGCCCGTGTACTCGACGTCGTCGGGCCGCGACGAGGCCGTGCTGCGCGAGTACTGGGTCCCCGTGTTCGAAGAGAACAACATCGATCTCGTGCTCATGGGCCACGACCACACCTACGGCCGCGGCTACAAGAACGACGACACCACCGAGACCCGCGGTATGACCGTCGGGCCGGTGTACGCGGTCTCGAACTCGGGCGCAAAGCACTACGACCTCGAAACTGAAGAGAAGAACGTCTGGACGAACAACGGCGCGACCCAGGTTATCCGCGGCGAGCGCGTTACCACCTACCAGGTCATCGACGTCACTGCGAACCAGCTCACCTACCGCTCGTACGTCGCCGAGAAGGTGAACGGGTCGAAGAGCTTCAAGCTCACCGATACTGCCGCCGATCGCCCGGTCTATGCCGCAGCAGAGGTCCCCGCCGTCGGCGAAGTCTTCGACGAGTTCACGGTCACGAAGTACGACACGGGCGAGAAGTGGGTGACGGAGCCGGGCATCGAGACTCCCGCCGGCCCGGCGCTGCAGCTCGGCGCGGCATCGGTCGCACAGGGCGGCGAGCTGCAGGTGTCAGGATCGGGCTTCGCTCCCGGTTCGAAGATCGCGCTCGAGCTGCACTCAGAGCCGGTCGCGCTCACTTCGGTCGAGGTCGGTGAGGATCGCGCGTTCTCGACCGCGGTTACGATTCCGGCCAACACTCCGACCGACACCGAGCACGAGATCGTCGCAGTACTGCCGAATGGCAAGACAGTGTCGACCGCGCTCACCGTCACGGTAGCCGACACCGGCGGCGAGAACCCCGGCGGAGAAAACCCAGGCGAGACCGGCACCACGCCCGGCGGGAACAAGCCCGACGCGGGCGGGCAGACCGGCGGCAAGGGGTCAGGGGCGATTGCAACGACCGGCGGCGACTCGTTTGCCCCGCTTGGCATTGCAGCGCTCGCACTGCTCGCGGTAGGCGGTGGCCTGCTCCTGTGGCGGCGCCGCGCGACTGCGGCCGCTACTGCGGCTGCCCACACGACCGAATAACGTCGTGGCCGCGTGAAGTGGGGCGCCGGGTTTCCCGGCGCCCCACTTTCGCATCTCCGCAGCGCCAGCTCCGCGCACTGATGCACAACTGGCGCTAGACCTCTCGCACCGACCCCACCCCGCGCCACACGACACTCGTCAGCACAACGCCCACGGTAATCTGCGCGAGTGCCCCGACAATGAGCAGGGCAAGCACGGGCGTCCACGACCCGACTGCCTGGTGGAGCGCCCCGGCGCCGAGCGGGCCGAGCGTCGCGACCGTGTAGCCGATCGACTGCACGGCGGTCGAGACACGCGCCGCCTCGGCCGCGTCGCGCCCGATCGTCGCGATGAGCGCCAGCGCGAGCGGGAACGCGCACATGCCGAGCCCGAGCAGCCCCGCCCACAGTTCGGGTAGCGCGAGCGGCGCGAATACGAACCCGAGCACACCAGCGGTCGTGGCCGACCCGACGATCACGAACCCGAGCCGCATCCGCTTCGCCCCGCGGGCGAGCGGCATGATGATCACCGTCGCAGGCACGCCGACCGCCATCGCGATGCCGAGCAGCAACCCGGCGCGCTCGGGTGACAGCCCGGCGTCGGTCGCGATCGTCGGCAGCCACCCCATGACGACGTAGCTGAGCAGCGACTGGATCGCGAAAAAGCTCGCAAGGAGCCAGGTGCCTGTTGGGTAGCCCCGCCCGCCCGCCGCGCCCCCGACGCGCGCCGAACGCTCAGCCCGTGGCGCCGCGTCGATCGCTGCCGGTCGGGGAAGCGGCATCACGAGCGCCCAGACAACGAGCGCGAGGAGCGCGGGGATCGCCCACGCCGCGAGCCCGACCGTCGGGCTGCCGACGGCGATCGCGACGGGAACGGCGGTCGCCGCTGCCGTCGCGGCCCCGAGCGACATCGCCGTCGAGTACACGGTCGTGACAGTACCGATGCTCCTGCCGAAGTGCGAGCGCACGACCGCGGGGAGCAGGATGTTTACGACCGCGAGGCCGCCCGTCGCGATGACGGTGCCAGCGACGACGACCCACGGCTGCGGGATCGCGCGAATGAGGAGGCCCGCCGCGAGCACCGCGAGCCCGATCGCGACCGTGCGCTCGACGCCCAGCCTTGCGGCGACCTTCGCCGTGCTTACGCCCGCGACCGCGAACACCGCCGTCGGGATCGCGGGGATGAGCACAACGGTCACCGAGTTCAACGCGCCGGCGTCGGTGAGCAGGGTGAGCAGCGACGCCGCGCTCGTGATCGCGAGGCGCAGGTTGAGCGCGACGAGCACGAGCGCGAGCAGCATGAGCGCGGGCCGCCGGCGCGCTACGGGAGGGGCATTGTGAACCATAATCATCCAAACATTAGACGTTCTACCTTTGAGACGTACTATCATTGCACATATGAGCCTTGATCCGATACGGCAGACCTCGCTGAGCGACCAGGTCGTCGAGCGACTCCGCACCGAAATCGTCGAGGGCCGCTGGGTCGTTGGCGAACGCATCCCGCCAGAGCCCGAGCTCATCGCCGAGCTCGGCGTCGCGCGCGGAACCCTCCGCGAAGCGATCCGCGCGCTCCAGTACAGCGGCATGCTTGACGTGCGCCGCGGCGACGGGACGTTCGTCACCGCCCGCAGCGAGGTCCCCGGCGCTCTTGCCCGCTCGGGCGGCACCATCGGCGACGTGCTCGAGGCCCGCGCGGCGATCGAGCCGCAGCTCGCGAAACTCGCCGCCGAGCGCGCCGACGACGACGACATCGAGCGGATCGCGGAAGCCCTCGAACATCGCGCGTTCGTCTCGGGCGAACCCGTGACCCGCGAGAACGCGGAGGCGTGGGCGCGCGCAGACTCAGCGTTCCACGAGGAGGTCGCGCGCGCCGCGCACAACCCGATCCTCTTCGAGATCTACGCGGCTCTGCTCCCCCGCCTGCGCGACTCCGTCGAGCAGGCGATCGCGCGCGATGGCTTCAGCCGCGAGGACCCGCGCGGCCACGAGGAGGTGCTCGACGCGATCAGGCGCCGCGACGCAGAGGCCGCCGGCGCGAGCGCCTCGGCGAACCTCGCCGCAACGGAGCGGTGGGACGAAGCAGAGCGGGCCGGCGCAGCTTCACGCTAACGCCGACCCGCCCCGATCCTGACCCGCTACGAGTCGAGCAGCTCCGTCACGAGCGCGGCGATATCGCTGCGCTCGCTGCGCGTGAGTGTCACGTGGCCGAACAGCGAGTGCCCCTTGAGCTTCTCGATGACCGCCGCGATCCCGTCGTGCCGACCAACGCGCAGGTTGTCGCGCTGCCCGACGTCGTGGGTGAGCACGACCCGCGAGCGCTGACCGATGCGACTGAGCATCGTGAGCAGCACGTTGCGCTCAAGCGACTGCGCCTCGTCGACGATCACGAACGCGTCGTGCAGTGAGCGGCCACGAATGTGGGTGAGCGGGAGCACCTCGACGAGGTCGCGGGCGATCACCTCGTCGAGCACGTTCTGCGAGACGATCGAGCCGAGCGTGTCGAAGACTGCCTGGCCCCACGGGTTCATTTTGTCTTGCTGGTCGCCCGGGAGGTACCCGAGCTCTTGCCCGCCCACCGCGTACATGGGCCGGAACACCATGACCTTGCGGTGCTGCTGCCGTTCGAGCACCGCTTCGAGTCCCGCTGCGAGCGCGAGCGCCGACTTGCCGGTGCCTGCCTTCCCGCCGAGCGACACGATCCCGACCTCGGGGTCGAGCAGCAGGTCGATCGCGAGGCGCTGCTCCGCGCTCCTGCCGTGCACCCCGAACACCTCGCGGTCCCCGCGCACGAGGCGCAGCGAGGCGTCGCCGTCGACCCGCGCGAGGGCCGACCCCGTCGGCGAGCTGATGATGAGTCCGGTGCCAATGACGAGGCCGCGGGCGGCCTCCACATCGTCGAGCCGTTCGACTTCCCACAGCGTGTCAACGTCGGCATCTGTGAGCTCGATCGAGGTCGTGCCGAGGTAGCTATCGTCGCCCGTCTGATCGTTGCGGTACTCCTCAGCGCCGAGGCCGAGCGCGGCGGCCTTCACGCGCATCGGGAGATCCTTCGAGATCACGGTCACGTCGAGGCCCTCGGTTGCGAGGCTCTGCGCGACGGCGAGGATGCGGGTGTCGTTGTCACCGAGTCGCATCCCGCTGGGCAGAACTTCGGCACTCGAGTGGTTGAGTTCGACGCGCAGCGTGCCGCCGTCTTCGCCAACGGGCACCGGGAAGTCGAGCCGCTCGTGCCGTTCGCGCAGCCCGTCGAGCAACCGCAGCGCGCGCCGCGCGAAGTACCCGAGCTCGGGGTCGTGCCGCTTCTTCTCGAGCTCGGTCACGACGACGACTGGCAAAACGATGCTGTGTTCAGCGAACCGGAAGATTGCCGCTGGATCGCTGAGCAAGACCGACGTGTCGAGCACGTAGGTTCGCTCCGCCTGCGCGAGGCGCTCGGCCTCGGCGATCGCCGGCTGCTGAATGGTTTCTCGGATTGTTGCCACGGCGGCTCCTTCGTTCTGCCGGGGCGGCCCCGGCGAAACGAGTCGGCCGTAGCTTTCGAGGGTGGCTGCGGCCTCCTCAACCGGGCACGGTGCCCGGTACTCGTCAAGGTACGCTTTGAAGGTGAACGGGGGCTTTCGACACGCTGAAGTGTTGGAACGGGGTACGCGCGCCCCCGAAATCAGCGCCACAACACTGGAAACGTGAGATATCGACAGTCGTGGCCCGTCTGATTGGTACCTTCTCTACAGAACCGACAACAGAAACAGTTTCCTATGCTGCCTTTCCTCCATCAAACAGCGCTAGGCTGATGCCATGACTGACGCGCGTATCCTGCGGACTCGGGCCGCACTCCACAAGGCGATCACTGAGCTCGCCACCCAGAAGCCTGTTGGCGAGATCACGGTCTCGGAGCTCGCGGAGAGCGCCGGCATCAACCGTGTGACCTTCTACAAGCACTACACGACGCCCGCCGAGGCGCTCGCGGACGCGCTGCACACCGAGCTCAAGGACATCGTTGCCGCAGCTGCCCCCGCGCCCGAGATCGACGCGTTCACGCACTGTATCTACACGGCGCTCGACCACCTCGAGGAGCGACGCGAGCTCTACACGATCGCGTTCAGCGACCAGGTCGACGGCACGATCCCGATCATGCTCTCCCGCTTCCTCACCGAGGTCGCTGAGACCTACCTCACGAAGCGCCGCAAGCGGAAGCCCGCGGTTCCCGACGTCGACCTCGACGTCGCGGCAGCGTTCCTCGCGAACGGCGCCACGGGCGCGATCCGCGTCTGGATCCTTGAGGGCGACATGTCGCGCGAGCGCTTCTTCGAGAACCTGCCGCTGCTGCTCCCCGCCTGGTTCCAGGCGGAGGCAGCTGCGAACTAGCGGGTTAGCCACGCCTCGGCGTTAGCGGCGCTACCGCCGCTAACGCCGAGGCGGTGCCAGGCTCGGCTGCTTGCCGAACTGGCCCGTCGCGGCGAGCGCGGCGATCAAGATCGCGGCGACGATCCACCCGGAGACGCCGAGCGGGTTCACGAGAGGCAGGGGCAGCGGCGCCCCGGCGGTCGTAAACACCATGAAGAGGGCCCCCGCCCCGTTGAGCGCACCGTGCGCGATGACGGCGGGCCACACGGACGCGCTGCGCAGGCGCAGCCAGCCGAACAGGATCCCCCAGAGCACGCTGCCCACGGTCATGAGGGCAACCCCGCGCCAATCAAGCAGCCCGAAGTTGTGGCCGAGCAGCGTCACCGGCGCGTGCCAGACGCCCCAGATCGCGCCGCTCACGAGCAGGGCCGGCCAGGTGCCCAGCGGGCGAAGCGCGGGCAGCAGCCAGCCTCGCCAGCCGATCTCTTCGCCGAACGCCGGGAGCAGGTTGATGAGGCTCGCAAACGGCACCATCGCGAGCTGCGTGAGCATGACGGTGTGCGCGAGTTCGGGCGGAGTCCCTGCCGCCGCGAGCGTGGCCGCAAACCCCGAAAGCTCGGCGAAGTCGGGGGTGTACCAGCCGAAGAGCGTCGCGACGCCGAGCGCGAGCGCGACGATCACGATCGGCGCGAAGTTGCCGAGCACGATGAACCAGACGACGCGCTTCGCGGGCCGGAGCGGCCACAGGCCGAGGAACCGGGCCCGCCCGCGCCGCGGCGTCTTCATCACGAACACTGCGACGAGCATTGCGACCGCCGGCGTGAACATCATGACCGACGGCAGCAGCTGCATGAGCATCTGCGTGCCGAGCGGAATGCTCGCCGCCGTCGCCGGGTCGAGCTGCCACATCGGCAGCATGACGAGCCAAGCGAGCCCGTAGGCGACCGCGACGAAGAGCGCGACGGCGCTCCACGGCACGCGCGTGAGCGGTTCGGGCTGTGCGCCCGAGATCGGTTGCTGCGTCATTGCGAATCTCCTTCGATTGGTTCTGCTGCTTGCTCTGCTGCTTTTGCCGTTGCCTCGGCGAGCACCGCCGCAGCATCCTCCGCGCCATCGACCGTGACGACGAGCACTCTCCCGCTGCGCCTGGTGATGACGATGCCCTCGCCACCTCGCGGCACGATCCCGGTGCGGCCGCCCGCAAAGCGGAGACCCCAGCCGCCGAACTCGCCTAGCGGCTCGATCCGCGCGGTCACCACATCGGCGACGTCCGCCGCCGGAACTCGAAACACCGGCCATCCGAAGCGCGAGCGCGCCTCGAACCCTGCGGGGCCGATCCGCACGCTGAACCACATGCACATTCCGGTCGAGACGGCGACGAGCGCGAACACACCGAGGCTGATCCAGCCGGCAAGAGGTTCGACAGTGAACATCCAAGCGGTCATCGCCGCGATCAGCACGTTCACGACCGCAAGGCCCCAGGCCACCCCGCGCGATGGGCGAATCTCGCCCACCCAAGCCGCGCGCTCGGCCTCCCCGAGGGGAAGCGCCTGAGCGGTCGGCGCGCCCGTCTCGGGGTCGATGCGCACCCGGGGCTGGAGGAGGTAGCCGACGATACCGGCGACGGCCCCGGCGACCCATCCGCCGATGAGCCAGCCGAGCGTCGAACCGGTCTCCCGCGCGTCGGCCGCGTCGAGCTGCGTTAGCGCAACCCCGAGCGCGTTGGTCTGCAGCGACACTACGAGGCCGAGCGCGAATGCGGGCAGCCACCGGTTCGCGGAAGCCCACGTGCCCGCCCCGGTCGCCGGGGCCATGCCCCGCTGCTGCAGCAGCTGCAACTGGGGGAGGAACAGGGTCACCAGGCCGAGCACCGCGAACAGCACCAGGTTCGACCACGGGGCGCCGAAGCCATCGGGCAGGCCGGATGGGCCCCAGTGGGTCGCGGCGGGATCGGGCATGCGCGGCAGCCAGATGAGCTGCACCGCGACCGAGGCGACGAGCACGATGCCCGGCACGATCAAGCCGACGGTGCGCGCCGCGCGCTTCGCTCGGCCAAGCTGAGCCGTGTGTGTCATTCGTTTCCTCCACTGCTGTCCGGTGAGTCTCCAGTGCGGGCCCGCCGGGCCGCGGTCGCGAGCGCGGCTGCCGCAGAATCGGCGTCGTCGAGCGTCACGACGAGCGGTCGCCCCCTGCTCCGGGTGACGCGGATCCCTTCGCCCGCGCGCATGACGATGCCGACCTTGCCATCGACCGAGATACGCCAGCCCCAGCCCCCAAACTCGCCGAATGGATGGATGTCACTCACCTCGACATCGGTGACCTGCCCCGCGGGCACGCGCACCACTGGCCAGCCAACGAACGACCTCGCCTCAAAGCCGCGCTCGTCGATGCGCACGTTGAACCGCATGCAGGTCACCGTGAGTACGAGCACCGCCAGCAGCGACACCGCCACGATCGCGACCCCCACCGGCTCAGCCGGTCTGATACTTGCCACGAGGATCAGGCAGGCGACCAGCACCACCAGCGAAGCCCCCATGATCCAGAAGTACGCCCGACTGACGCCGATCGACCCGACCCACGCGACGCGTTCGGCTGGGGCGAGGTCGAGCACTTCACCCGACTCAGCCTCGACGGGTGCCAAGAGCCGCAGCCGCGGCTGCGCGAAGTAGCCGAGCGCGGCAGCGGTAATTCCAATCACCGCAGGCATGATGGAGACGGCGAGGTTCGGTTCGAGCTGCCTGGCGTCGGCAAGGTCGAGCTGGATCGCGGTCGTGATGATATCGAGCGAAAAGATCGTCGTGGCGCCGCCGAGCGCGATCGCCGGGGTGAGGCGATTGATCGGCCCCCAGATGTCGCCGCCGGGCCGCTGCCCAGTGACCCAGTTTGGTGCCCGCTGCAGGAAATACAGGGCGGCCATCGTGAGGCCCGCCACAGGAAACAAGAACAAACCGAGCATCGGGCTGCCAAAGCCGTCAGCGACACCGGCACCGTTCCAGTGCACCGCAACCGGGTTGGGTAGGCGTGGGAGCCAGACGAGCGTGACGATCACGCCGACGACGACGAGGCCGAGCGGGATGACGAGGCCGACGATGCGCGCGGCCGTGCGTGCGCGGAGCAGGTCGGGGTGCGGTTTTGGGGTGGGCTGCGCTGGCACTGTGTTCGTCATGCGGCGGCTTGCTCCTCTGAAAACTGCAGCGGGATCGGGTCGGCGGGTGGCGTGCGCCCCGGGCCCTCGTTCGCGACGAGAGCGGCAAGTGTGGTTTGGCTCACGCCGAGCGATCGGGCGCGGGCGACGAGCTCACGCACCTCCCCAGACAGCTCGACGAGCGTGCTCGCCAGCGCGGTCACGACGGCGCCGCGGCCCCGCCTGAGGTCTACAAGACGCTCGTCGCGCAGCTGCTGGTAGGCCCGCAGCACGGTGTGCACGTTGATGTCGAGCGCGACGGCAAGCCGCTTCGCCGCGGGGAGCACGGTGCCGGCGCGCACCTTCCCCGATGCGATATCGGCACGCACGGAGTCGGCGATCTGCTCGTAGATCGCGCGCTCACTCGCCTCGTTGATTCGGATCAGCATGTGCCCTCCCTATGGCCTAATTCTACTTGAACTAGAACAACTGGCGTGGCCCTACGTTCCAAGATCAACTAGCGTGAGTTGTGGGAGGTCACCATGCACCGTTCACCATGCCCGAAATGCACGTTAGCCCTCACCGCGGGCGCCCTCGCGGCGCTCCTCGCGCTCACGGGATGCGCAGCTGAGCCGCCATCGGATCCGCCAGCCCCGTCACCGGCACCCACAACAGCGGCCCCAACGGAAACGCCAGCCGAGACGTTCGGCCCGCGGCAGCCGACGACCGGCCTCTCTGCCCCCTGGTCGATCGCGTTCGTCGCGAACTCGGCCCTCGTGAGCGAACGCGACTCAGGGCGACTCCTCGAGCTCACGGAAGACGGGGCCAGCCGCGAGATCACGACAATCGCCGGTGTCGTGCACGGCGGCGAGGGTGGCCTGTTAGGGCTTGCGGTGTCGCCCGCCGAAGCAGGCGCCCAGCCCGAGTTTCTGTATGCCTACTCGACGGCCGAGTCCGGCAACCGCGTACAGCGCTTCCCCCTCACGGGCGAGCCCGGCTCACTCGCGGTCGGCGAACCCAGGACGATCATCGAAGGCATCCCGCGCGCCACCTCGCACAATGGCGGCCGGATCGCGTTCGGCCCCGACGGAATGCTCTACGTCACCGCCGGCGACGCCTCGCAACCGTGGCTGTCGCAAGACCTCGACAGCCTGGGCGGCAAGATCCTCCGGCTCACCCCCGACGGCAAAGTGCCCGGCGACAACCCGTTCGATGGCTCCCCCGTCTACACGTACGGGCACCGCAACCCGCAAGGGATCGCGTGGGCGCAAGACGGCACCATGTACTCGAGCGAGTTCGGTCAGGACACCTGGGATGAGCTCAATGTCATCACCGCGGGATCGAACTACGGCTGGCCCGAGGTCGAGGGGATCGCGGGCGACGGCAGGTACGTCGACCCGGTGCAGCAGTGGACCCCGGACGAGGCTAGCCCGAGCGGCATCGCGATCACGGACGGCACGATCTACATCGCGAACCTGCGCGGCCAGCGCGTGCGGACGGTGCCGCTGTCGGACCTCGCGGCGAGTTCCGACCACTTCGTCGAGGAGTACGGCAGGATTCGCGACGTCGCTGTCTCCCCCGACGGGAAGCTCTGGCTGCTCAGCAACAACACCGACGGCCGGGTGGAGCCACGCGAGGGTGACGATCGGTTTATCGACTCGGGCCTCGTGCAGTAGAGCCCGCGCTCCACCCGCCCCAGCCTTCACACCGTATGTGATCTACCCTACTTATCCCCCAACCGCCGTAATTCGTCATACCCATTGCCGTTTACATACGCAGCGCCGGAGGGCGGGGGCGGGCCTACTGCTAGGCAGAGTGACCCGCATACGAACGAAAGCGCCCACCACCCGACGGGGTGATGGGCGCTCCCACACCTGAGACTAAAACGCAGCGATGCCGGTGAGCTCGCGCCCGATCACGAGCTGGTGCACCTCGTCGGTGCCCTCGTAGGTGCGCACGGACTCGAGGTTCGCCATGTGACGCATCACCGGGAAGTCCGAGGTGATGCCGTCACCACCGAGAATCGAACGGCACTGGCCGGCGATCTTGATGGCCTCGCGCACGTTGTTCAGCTTGCCAACGGAGATCTGGCCGTAGGTCAGGTTGCCCGCGTCCTTCAGCCGCCCGAGGTGCAGCGCGAGCAGCATGCCCTTCTCGTACTCAACGAACATGTCGGCGAGCTGCGCCTGGATGATCTGCTTCGAGCCGATCGGAGCGCCGAACACCTCGCGCGTCTGCGAGCGCTCGACTGCTGCTTCGAGGCATGAGCGCGCGGCGCCCATAACCCCCCAGGCGATGCCGTACCGCGCCTCGTTCAGGCACTTGAACGGAGCCGACAGGCCCTTCGCGCCCGGGAGAATGGCGTCTGCCGGGAGCCGCACATCGGTGAGCTCGATCTCGGTCTGCAGCGAAGCGCGCATCGAGAGCTTGTTCTCGATCGCAGTCGCCTTGAAGCCTTCGGTCTCGGTCGGCACGACGAAGCCGCGCACGACGCCCTCCTCGTCCTTCGCCCAGATGACGCCGACCTGGGCGATCGTTGCGAGCCCGATCCAGCGCTTCTTGCCGTTGAGCACCCACTGGTCGCCGTCGCGGCGAGCCGAGGTGAGCATGGTGTTCGGGTCGGAGCCGCCCTGGGGCTCGGTCAGGCCGAAGAAGCCGATCGCTTCGCCGCGCCCCATGGCCGGGAGCCACTGCTGCTTCTGCTCTTCCGAACCGAACTTGTAGATTGCACCCATCGCGAGCGAGCCCTGCACCGAGAGCGCGGTGCGGAAGCCCGAGTCCGCAGCTTCGAACTCCATCGCGACGAGGCCGTACGCGACAGACGAGGCGCCGCGAAGACCGTAGCCATTCATGTACATGCCGAACGCGCCGAACTCGCCGACCTCGGGGAGCAGCTCGACGGGGAGCCGGCGATCCTCGAACGCCTGGTCGATGATCGGGTTGATCTTGGTCTGCGCGAACTCTCGCGCCTTGAGCTGCCACTCGCGCTCTTCTTCGGTGACGAAGTCGGCGACGTTGAACAGCTGGTCAATCGTGGTGGTCATGAGTTTCCTTTGTTCGTGGGGGTGCAGCGGAGATTAGCGTGGAAGCCAGGTTGCGCCCTGGTGCTCGCCAACCCCGGGGGGCGGCGTCGTGTAGCGCGCTGGCGTCTCGGAAAAATGGATCGGTGCGGCAACTGACCGCAGCGTGTGCTCGGAACCGTCTGGCGCGACACCGGTGGTCTCGGCGACGGCGTTCAGGCCGAGCGACTCGGCGAGCTCAATCGCCTGCGCGATCGTGTTCACGCGACCCGCCGGAATGTTCGCGGCAGTGAAGGCCGTGATCCACTCGTCGGCGTTGCGCGTTCGAAGCCGATCCTCAAGCGCGGCGCGCAGCGCGACCCGGTTCGCAACCCGCGCGGGGTTGTTCGCAAATCGCTCGTCGGTCGCGAGCTCGGGTACCCCGAGCACCTCGCAGAGCCTCGTGAACTGCCCATCCGTTCCGACCGCGAGCGCGACCGACTGGTCGGCGGCGTGGAAGGTCTCGTACGGCGCGATCGACGGGTGCGCGTTCCCCATTCGCCCGGGCGACGTGCCGGTCTCGAGCGTCGACGAGGCCTGGTTCGCGAGCGCCGAGAGTAGCGAACCGAGCAGCGTCACCTTGACGTGCTGGCCGCGACCGGTGCCGCCCTCCATGTCGCGGGCGCGGAGCGCGGCCTGAATGCCGATCACCGCGTTGAGCCCAGTGAGGATATCGACGAGCGCGACACCAACCTTGGTGGGTTCGCCGCCCGCGTCGTCGGCCTGGCCGGTGATGCTCATGAGCCCACCGACGGCCTGCACGAGCAGGTCGTAGCCGGGAAGATCGCGGCCCTCGGCGTCGCCGAAGCCCGAGATCGAGCAGTACACGACGCCGGGGTTTGCGGCGGCGAGTGCCTCGTAGCTCAGCCCGAACTTGTCCATGGTGCCGGGCTTGAAGTTCTCAATGACGACATCTGCGGTCGCTGCGAGCTCGGTCGCGAGTGCGATGCCCTCCTCGCTGCGGAGGTCGCACACGATCGAGCGCTTGCCACGGTTGACACCCGCGAAGTACGTGCTCTGGCCAATCGCGTTCGTCGGCGGCGACCACTGCCTGGTGCCGTCACCCTCGGGGCTTTCGATCTTGATGACGTCTGCGCCGAAATCCGCGAGCAGCATCGTTGCGTGTGGGCCCGCGAGCACCCGGGAGAAATCTGCGACCCGTATGCCGGCGAGCGGACCTGGAGTTGTCATACTTCAACTGTAGGCGAACCACCACGACCGATCGTCCAAACTTTGCACACTCTTAACGCTCGGAGCTGTGCGAGAATGACACCATGGCGACGCTCTCCCAACTGCTCGAACTACCCGATCTTGGCCTCACTCTGCTGCAGGCGGGACAGGGCGATCCTGAGCTCAGCTGGGCCTCCATCACCGAGCTGCTCTCGCTCAGCGACTACCTCGAAGGTGGCGAGATCATCATGACAACGGGCCTCACGTTGAGCGCCGACGACCCGGGCTGGCTCGACTTCGTCGCTGGCCTCAGCCGCGCGCGCATCGCCGCGATCGGCTTCGGCGTCGGCGTCAACCACGAGCGCGTACCGACCCCACTGCTCCGCGCCGCGAGCACGTACCGCGTCGCGCTGTTCGAGATCCCGCTCCCCGTGCCGTTCATCGCCGTCACCAAAGCCGTCGCCGGGCTCATGCGCTCCGACGAGCTGCGCGCGGCCCGCTCAGCGCTGCAGGTTCAGCTGCGCCTGCTCGATAGCGCGCGCGGCGCGCAAGACCCCGCCGAGGTGCTCGCGAGCATCTCGCAGGCGACGGGCCGCCAGCTCGCGCTCATCGCGGGCGAGGATCGAGTGCTCGCGAGCACCCAGGGATTCCAAGCCGACGGCGCCGAGCTCGTCGCGCTCGACACCGAGGGCACGCTGCGGCTCGCGATCGCGGGCTCCGGCCCGCTCACGCCCGAGGGCAGCTCCGTGATCGCGGCGGGCGCGATGGCGCTCGGCTTCAGTGTGCGCAGCGATCGGGCGTCAGACCGCGCGGAACGCGAGCGGTGGGAGCTCTTGACGGGCAGGATCCTGAGCGGCGAGCTCCCCTCCGAAACAGCGGAGGTGCTCTCCCCTGGCCTGCAGCTTCCCGCGACGCTGCGCGCCGTCGCGGTGCAGGGATCCCCGGAAGACATCTCGGCCTGGCGCACGGAGCCACGGCTCGGCCTCGACCGCCTCATCGGCCCAACTGAAGAACTGCCGGGCGGACTCGCACAGGCGTGGCAGATCATCGACGGAGCGAGGCCCGAGGCCGCAATCACGCGCACGGTGCAGCACGGCCTCGACCTCGTCGTCGGGCGGGAGGTCGAGCGCAACAGCGTGCCCGTGAGCGCGCGGTCGGCCGCTTCGCGGGTCGGGGATTTGCCGGGGCGCTCGGCCTTGTACGCCGAGCCGCGGCAGGCGCAGGTCATCTGGGTCGACCGAGACGCACCGTTCCTCGAGGCTGTGCTGAGCCTCGGGTTCGCGGGGCAGCCCGGCGCGACCGCCCTGAGTCGAGAGGTGCTCGGGCCACTTGCGGCGCCGCGACCCGGGGGCGCCGGTGGTGCTGGGGGAACCGGTGGTACCGGGGGTGCCGGGGGTGCCGGGGGCGACTCTTTGGCGGCTCCGCCGTCCGAGCCCGCGCCGGCGTCGGACCGGGAGTTGCTGTGTGAGACGCTCGACGCGCTGTTCGAGTCCGACGGCCAGCGAGGCCCTGCCGCGGCCGCACTCGGGATTCACCGCAACACGCTTCGCGACCGCGTCACCCGCATTGAACGGCTCACCGGTCGTTCGCTCGCGAGTGCCGCTGACCGCGCGGAGCTGTGGTTCGCGCTGCGGGCTGAGGAACTTCTGTAGGGAGCGCGCGGCGCAGGCCCGCCTGGCTGGCTCCCCCCAGCCCGGCCGACTCGCCCCTGTCCCTGGCCCGCCCGGCCACGCCAGCTTGCTCCCCGGGCGAGACTGGCCCGCCCGGCCGACTCGAACCTCCCCTGGCAGGTACTTCCCACCCTCTGGCCCTCATTTATTCGTCTACATCTCAAACTTCGATGGAAATTGAGGCCGAATGGATTATTTGGGGTGGGGTGGGGTGTGGCGGAGAGCGGCGAGAGTGCGAGTTACGCGCTGCGCTCGGCCGCGTTCGCGTCCTCTTCAATGACGGAGCCGTCAGCCGACCAAGGGAAGTCAATCCACTGGTCAGTAGCCTTCCAGGCGTAATCGGGCTGGATCACCGTCGAGGGCTTTGTGTAGATGGTGACCGAGCGCACATCAGCGCCCTCGGAAGCGAGTAGCTCGACCGCGAGTTTGAGCGTGCGGCCCGAATCCGCGACGTCGTCGACGAGCAACACGCGCCGCCCCTTGAGGTAGCCCATGTCGAGCTCCGGGGGCAGCACCTCGGGGTTGTCGAGCACCGTGCCGATGCCCGTGTAGAACTCAACGTTCAGCGCGCCACAGTTCTTCGCCCCCAGCCCGTAGGCGATCGCGCCGCCGGGCAGCAGGCCCCCGCGCGCGATCGCGACCACGACCTCAGGCGCGAAGCCGTCGGCGACGATCTTCCGTGAGAGTTCGCGGGTCGCGGCTCCGAATCCGTCCCAGGTGAGTACTTCGCGTTCGGCGGTCATGTTGGGCTCCCTCAGTTATTGCGACCACAGCAGCCTTCGCTGCCATAAGGCAAGCAGTTTACCCGCACGAGCAGGGAGCACGCCGGGGCCGGGCAACGGGTGCTCGGACCCAGCCCCGAGCTTGCGAGCCCGAGCCCGATCTACGGGACCTCGTATCCCGCTGCGACGAACAGCTCGTACCATTCCTCACGGCTCAACACGAGCTGCGCGCCGGCGACGGCCTCCCCGACTCGGCTGACCCGCGTGGTCCCGAGCACGACTCGCATTCGTGCTGGGTGGCGCGTGATCCAGGCTGTCGCGATCGCGGTCGGCGTGGTTCCCCGCTCGGTCGCGATGCGCGCGAGTACGGCCTGCAGTTCACGGAGTCCGCCCTGCTCGAAGATCGATCCCGAGAAGAACCCGCGCTGGAATGGCGACCACGCTTCGAGGGTGATGCCGTTGATCCGCGCGTACTCGAGCAGCCCGCCGTCGCGCACAGCCGACTGTTTCAGGCCTTCCATGTTCGCGGCGATCCCTTGCGCGACAAGCGCCGCATGCCCGAGCCCGAACTGTACCTGGTTCACAGCGATCGGCTGAGTCACCGCCGTTTTGAGCAGTTCGATCTGCGGCGTGGTGTGGTTCGAAACCCCGAACGAGCGCACCTTGCCCGCGGCTTCGAGCTGCGAGAACGCTGACGCCACCTCCTCCGGCTCAACGAGGGTGTCGGGCCGGTGCAGCATGAGCACGTCGAGGTACTCGGTGCCGAGCGCCTCGAGCGATTCCTCGGCCCGGCGAACGATGTACTGTGCGGAGAAGTCGAACCCCCGCCCGCCTGACCTGATGCCGCACTTCGTCTGCAATACGACCTGCTCGCGCTCGGCCGGGCTCAACTGCAGCGCCTCATTGAACCGGCGCTCGCAGCCGTGCTCACCCCCGCCGTAGATGTCGGCGTGATCGAAGTGGGTGACGCCAGCCTCGCGCGCGCCTGCGTACAGGTCGCGAATCTCGCCGTCGCTGAGGTTCTCGATGCGCATCATTCCGAGCGCAATCCGGGCGGCCTCACTCATGGCGTCTCCACTTCGTCGCTGGGTAGTTTCGTCCATGCTACTTGGGGGCCGACCGACCGGCGAGCGCGGCGGCCGCCATGACCGCTGCGAGCGTGGCTTTGAGGGTCGAGCGGTCGCGCCCCGCGGCCCAGGCCGTTCGGTCACCGTGTTTGAACTCGATGAGCGTGATCGCCTCGCTCGCGTTGCCAGCCCCGGTGTTGCTCTGGTGGAGTTCGAGCACCCCGATATCAATGCCCGCACCCGAGAGGGCCACGGTGAGCGCCTCGACGGGCCCGACGCCAAGGTGCTCGGTCACCGTCACAGAGCCGGCGCCAGCCCCCACACCAGCTCCAGAACCAACCCCCGAACGCAGCGTCACCACTGTGCGCTCCCGCCCCTGGCTACCGGAGGTCTCGAATGATTCGAGCGACGGGACGCCACCACCGGAACCGGAAGGCTCCCCCACAGGCCCGCAGTACGCCTCCTGGAAGATCTCCCAGATCGCGGCGGCCGTCAACTCGGCCCCACTCTCGTCTGTGTGCTGCTGCACCCGCCTGGCGAGATCGATCTGCAGGCGCCGGGGCAGGGAGATGCCGTACTCGCTCTCCAGCAGGTAGGCGATACCGCCCTTGCCCGACTGCGAATTCACCCGGATCACCGCGTCGTAGCTCCGCCCAATGTCAGCGGGGTCGATCGGCAGGTACGGCACCCGCCACTCGAGCTCGGACTCTGGGACCCCGAGTTCGGTCGCCCGCGCGCGGTGTTCGGCGAACCCCTTTTTGATCGCATCTTGGTGAGTGCCGCTGAAGGCTGTGTGCACGAGATCGCCGACGTACGGGTGCCGCGGGTGCACCTCGATGCGGTTGCAGTGCTCGACGGTACGCCTCACCGCATCGATGTCAGAGAAGTCGATCATCGGGTCGACGCCCTGCGCGTGCAGGTTCAGCGCGAGCGTCGCGATGTCGACGTTTCCGGTGCGCTCACCGTTGCCAAAGATACAGCCCTCGACCCGCTGCGCGCCGGCGAGCACCGCGAGTTCAGCGCACGCGATGCCGGTGCCGCGGTCGTTGTGTGGGTGCACTGACAGGATCACACCATCGCGCCGCGCGAGGTTCCTGTGCATGTACTCGATCTGGTCGGCGTAGACGTTCGGGGTCGCGATTTCCACGGTCGCCGGGAGGTTCAAGATGACGGGACGCTCCGGCCGTGCGTCCCACAGCTCGGTCATCGCGTCGCACACCTCGAGCACGTAGTCGGGTTCGGTGAGGTTGAAGACTTCGGGGCTGAACTGGAAGCGCACGTTGGGCAGGTCGCCCGCGAGCTCGAGCACGTCGCGGCCGCCCGCGAGGATCAATTCTTTCAGCGCCTCGCGGCTGTGCCCGAGGACGGCCTCGCGCCACATGGGGGCGGTCGCCGTGTACATGTGGATCACGACGGGGTTCGAAATGCCCGCGATCGACTCGACGGTGCGCTCGATCAGGTCGCGACGCGCCGCGGTGAACACCACGATCGTCACGTCGTCTGGCGCGATGTCGGTATCGGCGATGAGCCGCACGAAGTCGAAGTCGGTCTGCGAGGCCGAGGGGTAGCCGACCTCGATCTCTTTGTATCCCATCTCGACCATGCGCTCGAAGAAGCGGCGCTTGCGTTCGGGGTCCATCGGCTCGGCGAGCGCCTGGTTGCCGTCGCGCAGATCAACCGGCACCCAGAGCGGGGCGGCGGTAAGGCGCCGGGTCGGCCACTCGCGCTCGTGGAGCGGCACGTCGACGCGCGAGAACACGTCGCGGTAGCGGTGGGAGGGCATCCCTGAGGGCTGCTGGCGGTTCCATGCGGCGGCCGGGGTGTGCGGGGTAACCAGGGCGGCAGAGGCCGGGATGGCCGAATCCGTCGGCGCCGAAGGGTGTGCGGGTGTCGATGTCATTTCGGGTTCCTGTCGTTCGTACAGCTAGGCGACCGGCACACGCGACTCCCCACGACGGGGAGCCGGTCTGGCTACGCCCCGCCGTGGCGACGAAGAAGGAGGAATCCGCGAAGAAACATGCGTAGACTGTAACACAACTCCTCAGACAAGTAGCTCACTTGTCTCCACACGCACCCGACAGAATCGAGAGTCATGGCGCAGGTACAACGATCCTCGCTCGCCGACCAGGCGGCCGACGTGCTGCTCGAACGCATCCGCGCGGGCGAGTGGGAGCTCGGGTCGAAACTCCCCAACGAAACCACACTCGCCGCACAACTCGGCGTCGGCCGTTCGACCGCGCGCGAGGCGATCCGCCAGCTCGCGGGCCTCGGGGTACTCACCTCCCGGCAGGGATCCGGCGTCTTCGTGACCGCACTCGACGCCCGCGATGACTGGGATCTTGTGCTCAGGCGCTCCGACATCCTCGCCGTCATCGAGGCCCGCACCGCCATCGAGGCGGAGAGCGCCGAGCTCGCCGCCCAGCGCCGCACGCCAGCCGACCTGCGCGCGATCCGCCGCACCCTCGCCGCGCGCGCCGTGCACCGCGACGACATCGCGGCGCACGTCGACGCCGACACCGCGTTCCACCGGGCCGTGGTGCAGGCCGCGGGCAACCCGATCCTGCTCGAACTGTTCGACGGGTTCACGCCGCGCATCCGCCCCGCGATGATCGAAATGCTGCGCCTCCGCGGCGCGTTCGGAAGCAATGACTTCAGCGGCTCGCAAGACCACGACCACCACGTCGACCTCGCCGACGCGATCGCCGCTCGCGACGCTGCGCAAGCGGCCGCCGTGGCGCGCGCGCATCTCCGCTCGCTCGGTGAGGCGCTCACCTCGCCGGGATCAGGATCAGGGTCACGCCCCGGCCCCGCCAGTGCAGTGCCGAACACCGGGGCCAGCCTGTGAGCGCGGCCGAGGTACTGCGCCTCTCTGACGTGAGCTTCGTGCGCGAGGGGCGCGAGATCTTGCACGACGTGTCGTTCGGCATTCGGGCCGGCGAGCACTGGGCCCTCATCGGGCCAAACGGGGCCGGTAAGAGCACGATCCTGAGCTTCTGCGGCGCCGAACACCACCCCACCCGCGGCACCGTGCACGTGCTCGGGCAGCAGCTCGGGCGCGTCGAGATCCGCAAGCTGCGCGAGCAGATCGGGCACGTCAACCCGCGGCATAAGCTGCGCTCCCCGCTCACCGTGCGCGAGGTCGTGCTGACCGGCGCGACGGGCACAACCGAGCTAATGATGGGCTGGGAGCCGACCCCCGAACTCGTCGAGCGGGCGGATTACCTCGCCGACCTCCTCGGGCTCGGAAGCCGAACGGAGGTGCGCTGGCCGACGATGTCGCAGGGCGAGCGGGGCCGGGCCCTCATCGCGCGGGCTCTGCTCACCGAGCCACCACTGCTGCTGCTCGACGAGCCCTCGACGGGGCTCGACGTCGCCGCGCGCGAGCAGCTGCTCGAGACCGTCGACGACCTGCACGCGACGCACCCCGAACTTGCGACCGTGCTCGTGACGCACCACTTCGAGGAGCTCCCCGGGTCGACGACCCACGCAATGCTGCTGCGGGACGGCACGCTGCTCGCGTCTGGCGACGTCGGCGAGACACTCACCTCCGAGCTCGTGTCACAGAGCTTTGACTACCCGATCGAGATTGAGCACCGTGACGGCCGCTGGGCCGCCCGAGTGAACCGTCGAGCGTCAGGGAAGGGGCTGCAGCAACGCACCCCGGCCTGACTGATTGCCCGGGAATACGTGACGCAGGCTTTACGCTCTGGTTGAGTGGAGGCAGCGCTGGCGACGTTCAGCGCCCGACACGAGCACAACGAGGAGGATCATGCGCCCGTATCTCGACAAGATTGCGCCCGAGGCGTGGAAGGCCGCGAGCGCGTACTCGCAGGCCATTGCGCAGGCAGCCAGCGACGGCGGCCTCTCCCCCACCGAGGGCGAGCTCATTAAGGTGCGCGCGTCGCAGCTCAACGGGTGCGCCTTCTGCCTGAACCTGCACGCGCAGGAGGCCCGCGATGCCGGCGTGCCCCAGCAGCAGCTCGACCTGTTGCCCGCGTGGCGCGAGTCCACGTTGTTCTCGGAGCGGGAGCGCGCCGTGCTCGCGGTCGCCGAAGCCGCGACCCAGCTCCCGCTCAGCGAAGAGGCTCAGGCCGACCTGTTCGGCGCGCGAACCGTGCTCGGCGACGAAACCTTTGTCGCCGCCGAGTGGGTCGCCGCGACGATCAACCTCTTCAACCGCATCTCCATTTTGAGCGAGCACCCTGTGCGCCCGCGCAAGGCCTAGCACGGTGGCACAGTCAGACGGAGTCCTCGACAGCGTCGTGATCGGGGCTGGCCAGGCCGGGCTCTCGGCGTCATACCACCTCTCAAGGCTCGGGATCGAACACGTCGTACTCGACGCGAACGAGCACCCGGGCGGAGCCTGGCAGCACCGGTGGGACGCGCTCACCATGCGCGACGTCCACGGCGTCGCCGAGCTCCCCGGTTCCACGCCGCCACCGCTCACACGCGAGCGCGCGAACGACGCGATCCCCGAGTACTTCGCGGGCTACGAGACCGAGCACGAGCTGCCCGTCGTTCGCCCGGTCAGGGTCGAGCGAGTGGAACCCGATGACGACGGCATCTTGACCGTGCGCGCAGGCGACCGCTCGTGGCGCACCCGCACGATCGTGAACGCGACGGGCACGTGGACGCAGCCGTTCATTCCGCACTACCCCGGGGCTGAGACGTTTCGCGGCGAACAGTTCCACACCGTCGCTTACCCCGGGCCCGAGCACTTCCGCGGCAAACGCACCCTCGTGGTCGGCGGCGGCGCGTCTGCCGTGCAGTTCCTCGGCGCGATTGCCCCGCTCACCGACACCCTCTGGGTGACCCGGCGTGAGCCCGTGTGGCGCACCGACGATTTCACCCCCGAAGCCGGCATCGCCGCGGTCGCCCTCGTCGAGCAGCGGGTCGCACAGGGCCTGCCGCCCGAGAGCGTAGTCAGCGTCACGGGGCTCGCCCTCCGAGAGCAGGAGCGCGAGGCGGAGCGACTCGGGGCCTACGCCGCGCGGCGCCCGATGTTCGAGCGGATCGAACCCGAGGGGGTGCGCTGGGCAGACGGGACGTTTGAGGCCGTCGACGCGATCATTTGGGCGACGGGGTTTCGTCCGGCGATCGCGCACCTCGCTCCACTGCAGCTGCGGAGCCCTGCCGGAGGTATCCAGCTCGACCGCGAGGGGCGCGGAACCGGCGCCGTCGTGGACGAGCGCGTGCAGCTCGTGGGCTACGGGCCGTCGGCGAGCACGATCGGCGCGAACCGGGCGGGCCGGGCCGCTGCCGCAGGGGTGCGCAGGGCGCTTGGGGTGCGGCAGGCGGCGTAGCCGTTCGGGGGCTCAGGCCTTAAGGCCCACAGCCCCAAGGCCCAGCCCCTGGCCCACAGCCTCAAGGCCCAAGGCCGAAACCTTGGCCGGGCGCTCCGAATGGGATCTGCAATCAATCTGCAAGGGTTCGGGCTGTGACGGCATTGCTTTTGCAGATCCCAGGGGTTGTGGGTGGGGTTTTGCGGAGTGAGGTCTTGTGGGTGGGGTGTGAGGCAAGGCGGGGTCCAGCCAGCCAACCTACTTCTGAGTGCGCAGCGGCGTGAGCTGTGCACCCGCCGCATCGAAGTTCTCCGGCGTGAGCCAGCGCGTGAACTCGGCGCGGAGCGCCGGCCACTCAGTGTCAATGATCGAGAACCAGCTCGTGTCGCGCGACCGCCCCTTGTAGACCGTCGCCTGCCGGAACGTGCCCTCGTAGCTGAAGCCGAGGCGCTCGGCCGCACGCTTTGAGGGCGCGTTGAGCGCGTCGCACTTCCATTCGTACCGCCGGTAGCCGAGGGCGTCAAAGACGTACCGCATGAGGAGGAAGTGCGCCTCAGTGGAGAACACCGTGCGCTGCATCGCGCGCGAGAACGCAACGAACCCGACCTCGACGACGGCGTTCTTCGGGTCCTGCCTGAGTAGTGAGAGCGTGCCGAGGGGCTCGTCCGAATCGTTCCTCACGACGGTGAACTGCAGCGGATCCTGCGCGAGCGCTGCGACCTCGGCCCACTCGCGGTAGTCAGCTTCCGACGCGAATGGCCCGACCGGCATGTACGTCCAATCGCTCGCATCGGGTGCCGCGTCGAACGCTGCGAAGAGCCCGGAGACATGCGCGGCGGCGTCGAGGGGCTCGAGCCGGCAGTGTTCTCCGAGCAGCGTGACCCTGCCGGGGGTTGGCGCCGACAACGCTCGGTCGACGTCGGGGCCGATTGGCTGGCCGAACTCATTGTGTCGTGTCACTGCTGTTCCTTCCACGGCGCCGCTTCGCCTTCCCACGGCGCCTCGTCCACGCGGCCGCCGACTCTGTTGTCAACGCAAGCAGTGAGAGGCACATGAGCGATGCCGAGAACAGCGTACCGTTCAGGCCGATGGCCTCAAGCCCCTGCACATAGCCAACCGCGACGCCAAAGATGGTCATCACGAGCAGCAGAATCAAGAGCATTCGCGATCGGTGCCCGCGCTTCAAGAGCCGCCAGGCGAGGAACAGCTGCCCGAGCGTCATCGAGACACCGAGGACGATCAGGATCGCGGCGAACACGCGCCCGCCCGCGTCGACTGCCTCACCCCAGGCGACACGCACCTCGGGGTCGACGGCGACGGCGATGAAGTCGACTATCGCGCTCACGACGATGAGCAGTACGGCGATGGCGATGCTCAGCGGCGCCCGATCGACAACGTCTTGGGCGGTCTGGGGTACGACCGGCGCGCGATCGGGCGTCTCCTCGTCAGGCACGACCTCGGAGACGTCGAGCACGGGCAGATGGCCGTCGGTGATGAAGCGGTCGCCGCCGCCGTTGCGGGCATGGTAGCCCGTCGTGAAGTCTCGAAGTGTGCGCGTCGTAATTTCGGGCGATGCCTCACGCACGCTCGCAACCACGAAGTCACGCTCTTCGTCGGTGTTCTCGTCGATTCGGTGCGTGATCTGCAGGGTGAACAGCGAGAACCCAACATCGGTGTCGTACGTGCCGGCGCCAAGCCAGTCCGTCTTCGCACCGCCGGGCAGCAGCCAGCCGGGCGGGCAGTGCCAGAACCTGACGTGGTGACGCTGCTTCGGGTTGCCGGCGACCTCTTGCTGGTATGCGACGTCGTGCCGGCGCCCGAACAGCATCAGCGGTGACACGGGCGCGGTCGGGTAGCTCTTGCGGGTGAGCGTCGACGCGATGATCCCCCACGTCGAGCGCAGCGTGATCTCGTCGGCGCGGTGCCAGCCAGCCCGTCGCATGGCGGTGTCGAGCTGCTCGCCGCCACCGTCTACCCCGAGGTTCACTGGGTCGCCGAGCAGCCCGTCGGCCGTGCGGGTGCGCCCGAAGAAGTAGTCGGGCACGTACAGGTCTGAGAGCATCTTGTGGAGGCGCGGCAGCACGAGGTACGCCGTGATCGCCCACACGGGAATGAAGAGCAAAAGCGCCCAGGGCGACCGCACGCTCTGGATCGAAATGATCACCGCGAGCCACGCCGCAGCGACCGTACCGACGAGGAAGGCGATACGGTCGAACAGCGTCGCGCGCGGCAGCGGCTGCTGCATCTGCAGCGCGAACCGCCGTTTTGAGGCGCGCTCGGGGGTGGGCGTGCCAGCCGCGCTTCCCCTGGAACTCACTGCGAGACTACGCCTTGGACTCGACCTCGCGTGCGGGCTCGTTCATTGCGAGCAGCACGGCGAAACCGGCCCAAAGCGTGACGATACCCATCGCGGTTTCCTTACCGTTCCAGGTGCTCGACTGCCACATCGCGAACCATTCAGCCCCGATGATGATGAAGCCGATGAACCAGATGGCGAAGCCGAGCGCGTATGCGGTGTATCCCCAGCCGCGAGCGCGATCGTAGGTCGCGACGTCTGCATCACGGCGGAGGAACAGCTTGACCGCCCCGACGATCGCGATGGCCGCGAAGGCGCCCTCAGCGATGATGATGCCGATGTAGCCCACGGTCCACACCCAGGGGGTGGTGATCGCGCGCCACATGAGCGCGTTGCCCTCGAACGTGGTGTCCATGGAGAGCACGTGCTTCACGAACTGGAAGTTCGAGTCGTAGTCCATGAGGTTGCCGAGGAACACGAAGAAGCCGAACAGGCCTGCGAGGAACAGCGTGAACGCCTGCAGGAGGCGGAGTGGGTGTTTCATTTCTTTACCTTTCGACTGAACACCAGGTCGAGTCGCGGCTCAGTGTGCGACTCGAGCGGGATTGCCTGAACGAAGCGCCAGCCCTTGGCTGCCTGCTCGGTAATGACCTCGCGGTAGTCCTTTTGCAGCACTGCGCCTTCGCGGCGACGCTTCACCGCGACACGAACGAACGAATACTCGCGCATACAGTTCCCCTCCTTAGACCAGCGGATGGTTCTATTGTCACACCCTCAGGCGTGCTCGTGCGGGCAGCACTGGCTGGTGGCTGGGTTGTGTTCACACCCCGGCCTCCGCGAGGTACCCCTCGGCGGCCTCACGGATGACCGCCCCGAGCTCAACGTCGGTCGACGGCGCCATCCGCAAGCCAGACTCCCACCCGCCCGACCGCATCGAGCCGATGGTGCGTTCGGTGAGGTCGTAGACGCCGAACGCGGCCTCCCTGCCGAGGTTTCGGGCAACGACATTCGCCCCGAGGGCGGCGTTGGCGACCGCGCTCACCGCGATGAGTACGTCACGCAGCCGCGGGGAGTCGGCGGCAGCGACGAACGTCGCGTCGCCCGTGACCTGCTGCATCGCATAGGCTGCGAGTCGCACGCTCCCGAACAGTGAGTCGACGATCTCACGCAGCGGCGCGAGCTGCGCAACCGGGAGGTAGGTTGCCGGGCTCAGCAGCGCGTCAACGGCCGCGGTGACGGCGCCGCACTGGGAGTGCCCGATGACCGAGAACAGCTGCACGCGGGGCAGGTGCTCCGACGCGTAGTGCAGGCTCCCGAGGCACTCCGCCCCGGGGACGTTCCCCGCGATCCGCACGACGAACAGGTCGTTCGCGCCCCGGCCGAGCGCGAGCTCGATCGGCACCCGCGCGTCTGAGCAGCTGAGCACGGCAGCAAACGGCTCCTGATTCAGGATGCCGTCTTCGTCGCCGGTGTTCACGAAGCCAAACGCCTCGGGGTCGAGCCGCATCTCGACGTCCCCGCCGGTTGCCCCGAGCGACCCGAATGCCCTGCTGCCGGCGCTCATCAGTTCCAGGGCCTCGGCGGGCGTCGCCGCGGCGATCGGGGCGGGCCTGTCAGACTGCGCAACCCAGCGAATCTGCAAAGTGCGGTCGGGCGCCTGCTGCTGGCCCGCAGAATCTGTGTTGGCGCTGTTACTCGCATTTCCCATACTCATGGATCGTAGCCGGGGCGCCTTCGCACCAACACCTTTCTTTCTTGCACCCGCCTGTGCTCATAATGGGGGGCAAACGTCACGCGGGGCAACGAGGCCCCTCACGAGTCTCAAGGGAGAGATGTATGACAAATCTTGCAATGAACCTGGTCAACACCGCGTCGAAGCACTCGGACCGGCCCGCCATCCGTCTTGGTGACTCGGTGCTCACATACGCGCAGTTCGAGCACACCACGCAGCTCGTCGCGGCGCTGCTCGAACAGCAGGGCGTCAGGCCCGGCGACCGCGTCGCCCTCATGCTGCCGAACGTGCCGCATTTTGCACTGCTGTACTACGGCGCGCTCCGCCTCGGGGCGATCGTCGTGCCGATGAACCCGCTGTTGAAGGAGCGTGAGGTCGCCTATCACCTCAGCGATTCCGGGGCACGGCTGCTCTTCGTTTGGACGGGTTTCGAGCAGGAAGGGGAGGCGGGCGCCGTCATCGCCGACGCGAAGACCATTGTGGTGGAGCCCACCTCGTGGCCGGGCCTGCTCGCTGGCCTCGACCCGGTGCCCGGCGTGCACGCGACCAACGAGAACGCGACAGCCGTGATCCTGTACACCTCGGGCACGACGGGAAAGCCGAAGGGCGCCGAGCTCACGCACGCGAACATTGCCCGCAACGTCGAGATCTGCGCCGACGAGCTCATTTTCGTGACAGAACAAGACGTTGTGTTCGGCGGCCTGCCTCTGTTCCACGTCTTTGGGCAGACCGCGAGCCTCAACGCCGCGATCTACGCCGGCGCGTGCCTCACGCTGCTTCCGAAGTTTGACCCGCAGGCCGCGCTCGAGACGATCGCCCGCGACCGCGTCACCATTTTCCAGGGTGTGCCGACCATGTACACGGTTCTCGCCCACTTCCCTGACCGAGCAGCCTACGACACCTCGTCGCTGCGGGTGTGTGTCTCGGGCGGCGCGGCGCTCCCGGTCGAGGTGCTCGGCGCGTTCGAGTCGGCGTACGAGTGCGTCGTACTTGAGGGGTACGGGCTTTCCGAGACCTCCCCCGTCGTCTCGATCAACCGGCTCGATCGGCGCCGCGCCGGGTCAATCGGCGTTCCGGTGTCGGGCGTGGAGGTGCGAATCATCGACGAGGCTGCGGCGGACGTCGCCGTCGGCGAGATTGGCGAGCTCGTCGTGCGCGGCCACAACGTCATGAAGTCGTATTGGGGGAAGCCAGCGGAGACGTCGGCCGCGATCCCTGACGGCTGGTTCCGCACCGGCGACCTCGCGAGGCGCGACGATGACGACTTCCTGTACATCGTCGACAGGAAGAAAGACCTCATCATCCGCTCGGGCTACAACGTCTATCCGCGTGAGGTCGAGGAGGTGCTGTACGAGCACCCCGCCGTCGCGGAAGCCGCGGTCATCGCCTTCCCTCACCCCGAGTTCGGCGACGAGATCGCCGCGGTCGTTGCGCTCAAGCCGGGGGCCGAGGCGAACCCCGAGGAGCTGCGTGAGTTCGTGAAGTCGCGTGTCGCCGCGTACAAGTACCCCCGGGTCGTCGAGCTCGTCGCGGCGTTGCCGAAGGGGGCGACCGGCAAGATTCTCAAGCGAGCGATCACGCTCACGAGCGTCTAGCTCACGGGCCGCGCGGCTCATCCCGGTCGGGCCACTCGCCTGGCCCGAGCTTAATTTCGGACGCCATGTCGTCGAGGAACCGAATGACGACCTCGCGCTCGGCCGGGGTGAGCCGCGCCGCCGCATGGAAGCGCTTGGCATGCTGCTTGCCGACGGTGTTCATCGCGGCCTCCCGAGTCTCCGGGGTGATCGAGATGGTGAGCGCGCGGCGGTCGGTGGGGTGCGCGCCCCGCTCGATGTGGCCTCCGCGCTCGAGCCTGTCGAGCAGCTTCGTCGTCGAGGCACTCGAGATCTTCAGGTGGGCAGCGATCGAGCCGGGCGTCGCGAGTTCGCCGCGATTGCCCGCGACGATGAGGAAGTGCAGCGCGCGCATGTCGGTTTCGTTGAGGCGCATGTACTTCAGGGAGGCGTCCGACAGCTCCTGTTCAGCCTCCCGAAGCCGACCGAGCGCGCCCATGAGCAACCCGATGTGCTGAACCTGCGCCGGATCAAGCCCTGCCCGATCAACGAGCCTGCCCTCGGGGTCACTGGCGTCAACGTCGTAGATGTTTGGGCCCGCGGGGCCCTCACTCTCCAACCTGTTCGACATACCGTGATTCTACCCGATTGCGAATATTTCACACCTTGGCAACTTCTCGGAATTGATGTTTCTTGCTAGGCTAGCGATATTCTGAGCGACGGGAGACCTCACATGCACGACACATCAGCGACCCAGCACGTGGCGGGGCAGGATCCCTCGCCCTCGCCCCAGCCACGCCGACGCAGGTGGCTGCGAGTCCTGCTCCCGGCCGTGCTCATCGTCGCCTGGCTCGCTGGCGCTGGCATCGGCGGGCCCTACTTCGGCAAGGTGAGCGAGGTGTCTTCGAACGACCCGACCGCGTACCTGCCCGAGTCAGCCGACGCGACACAGGTCCGAAAGCTCATCCCCGAGTTCAGCGACAGCGACTCGGTGCCGGCGATCGTCGTGTTCACCGGAGTCGAACAGCTCACCGACGCCCAACTCGACGGCATCTCGGCTTCGCTCGAGGGCGCTGGCGACGTGACGGGAGTGACCGAGGGGGTCTCTCCCGCGATCCCGTCAGACGATGGCCTCGCGGTGCAGGCGTTCGTGCCGATTGACGCGGACGCTGATCTCAGCGACGCCGTCGAGGCGCTCGGTAAGGCGCTTCGTAGCGATGCGCCACCCGGCGTCGACGTCTACGTGACGGGCCCCGCTGGCTTCAGCGCCGACCTCTCTGCCGCGTTTTCGGGCATCGACGGGCTGCTCCTTGGCGTCGCGCTCCTCGCCGTGTTCCTCATCCTCATCGTCGTCTACCGCTCGCTCCTGCTCCCGATCGCGGTGCTCTCCACGAGCATGTTCGCGCTCTGCGTTGCGCTGCTTACCGTGTGGTGGCTCGCGAAGGCCGGCGTCATTCTGCTCAGTGGGCAAACGCAGGGCATCCTCTTCATTCTCGTCATCGGCGCTGCGACCGACTACTCGCTCTTGTACGTCGCCCGCTTCCGCGAAGAACTCCGGGTCACCACCGACAAGTGGGCGGCGACGCTGCGCGCCGTACGCGCCTCATTCGAGCCGATTCTCGCGTCGGGCGGCACGGTCATCGCGGGCCTCCTGTGCCTGCTGCTCAGCGACCTGAAATCAAACAGCACGCTCGGGCCCGTCGCCGCGATCGGCATCGTGTTCGCCATGCTCGCAGCGCTCACCCTACTGCCGGCGATTCTGTTCGCGTTCGGCCGCGCCGCCTTCTGGCCGCGCCGACCCGCCTACGAACCCGAGGTCGTCGAGGCCGAGCACGGGATGCCCACGGGCGGCATCTGGGGTAAGTTCGCGAGCCTCGTGAAGCGACACCCGCGCGCGATCTGGGTGACGACGGCGCTCGTGCTCGCCGTCGGGGCGCTCGGCGCAACCCAGCTCAACGCCGTTGGTGTGCCGCAGTCTGATCTCGTCATCGGCGCGTCCGAGGCGCGCGATGGCCAGCGGGCACTCGGCGAGCACTTCCCCGGCGGCTCAGGTAGCCCCGCGACCGTTGTGGTCCCCGAGGGGAAACTGCAAACCGCCGCCGACGTGCTGCTCGCCCACTCGGGCATCGATGGCGTGACCGTCACATCGAAGGATTCCCCGAGCGGCTCCGCGCCGGTCACTGCTGACGGGATCACCGCGTTCGGCCCGCCCGGAACTCCGACGCCCGAGCCGACGGTCGTTGACGGCGCTGTCATGATTCAGGCGACCCTGACGTCGGCCGCAGACTCGAACGAGGCCGCTGACACTGTCCGCGAGATCCGCTCCGAGCTGACAACCGCGATCCCGGGTGCGCTCGTCGGTGGCGTCACGGCGACGGCGATCGACACGAACACGGCCTCGATTCACGACCGCAATCTCATCATCCCGGTCGTGCTCGCCGTGATCCTCGTGATCCTGATGCTGCTGCTCCGCTCCGTCGTCGCGCCGATCCTCCTCGTGCTCACGACCGTGCTCTCGTTCGGCACCGCGCTCGGCATCGCAGCCCTCGTGTTCAACGGGGTGTTCCAGTTCCCGGGGGCCGACCCCGCGGTGCCGCTCTTCGGCTTCATCTTCCTCGTCGCCCTTGGCATCGACTACAACATCTTCCTCATGACCCGGGTGCGCGAGGAGTCGGTGAAGCACGGGACCCGCGAGGGCATTCTCCGCGGCCTGACCGTCACTGGCGGCGTCATCACCTCGGCCGGCCTCGTGCTCGCGGCGACCTTCGCTGCGCTCGCCGTGATCCCGATCCTGTTCCTCGTGCAGATCGCATTCATCGTCGCGATCGGCGTGCTCATCGACACGTTCGTCGTGCGGTCCCTGCTCGTGCCCGCGCTGAGCTACGACATCGGCAAGAAGATCTGGTGGCCGTCGAAGCTCTCGCGGGCGGGGGCAAGGCGCTAGGCGCCGCTAGGCGCCGCTAGGCGGCGCTAGCCGGCGCTACCCGGCGCTACCCGGCGCTACCCGCTGCGAGGAGCGCGGTGATCCCTGCCGCCACCGCCAGCTCGGGGGTTTCGCGGTGCGCCGCGTGCAGCCTGGCGTAGGTCGGCGCGAGCACCGGATCGATTGCGGCCGCGCGCTCGCGAGGCGCCACCGGCGCGGTCACCGCGCTTCCGATCACCAGGTTCGACAGCGTGTAAGAGAGCGATAGCGGGTCGCGAACGCCGCGACCTTCGAGAAGCACGCACATGCGCTCGGAAAGCTCGAGGTATCGCGGGCCGCGCGGGGCTCGCATCGCAATCACCTGGCAGGCCCAGGGGTGCCGAACGAGGTGCCGGTACAGCGCCATCATCAGTTCCTCGACGGGAGCCCCGGCGAGCGCACCGCGCAGCTCCGCATCCGCACCGAGAGCGTGATCGAGCGCAAGGTCGAACAGATCGTCAACGCTTTCAACCCGCGAATACAGGCTTGCCGGGGCAACCCCCAACTCGCCGGCAACAGATCTCAGCGTCAGCGCGCGCAACCCACCGTCGTCGAGCAGCCCGGCGGCGGCCGCGGCGATGTCGGTGATGGCCAGTGCGCGCTCGCGCCGCACCGGCCGCTGATGCTCCCAGTAGCTCACACCATGAGCTTAACCTACCTATGTTAGTTTAGGGAAATGCTTCGCACAGACGCCCTTCCGATCACCTCGTCAACTGTCACAATCAGGCCCCTCGCCGCGCGCGACGCCGCAGCCTATGCCGCGGGCTCCGAAGATGCCGCCGTGCGCCAGTTCGCGCACCTGCCCGAACCCGAGTACACGCCCGATTCCGTGCGCGCCATGGTTTCCGATGCCGTCGAGCCCGGCATCGCCCGGGGCGACCTCGCGATCCTGACCATCGCCGACGCAGTCACCGACGAGTTCGCCGGCAGCCTCGTCGTCTTCGACGTACGGCCCGACCAGGCCGAGGTGGGGTTCTGGCTCCACCCCGATCACCGCGGTCGGGGGCTCGCCCTCGCCGCGCTCGAGGCAGCGACCGACTTCGCACGGAAGAGCGGGCTCACACGCCTCCTGGCAGCAACCACCGTCACCAACGCCGCCTCCCAGCGCACCCTTGAGGCCGCGGGCTTCGCTCGTGGCGAGACCGGGTTCGACACCACCCCGTCGGGCGAGACCGTGGAGCTCGTCCACTACGCACTCGACGTGAGGCCAGGCCCGAGCGCGGCGTAAGATTGTCGCATCTCACGAATGTCCCGGCCATCTCCCGTCGAGTCGTACGAGATCCAGCGTTTCGCGGCCCCTTAGTCTCGAAATAGTCGCATTTCTCGATGAGGAGGAGTTTTACATGGTGGAGTCACTTGCACAGGTCAGCGCGTGGATCGAGCAGGAGCTTCCGGCCCTGCTCGAGCAGCACAGCGTGCCCGGCGCGAACATCGCGGTACTGAGCGGTGGCGAGGTCTTCACCACGGCGGGCGGTGTGCTCAACAAGCTCACCGGCGTCGATGTCACGACTGACTCCGTCTTCCAGGTCGGCTCCATCACGAAGGTCTGGACAACGACGCTCGTCATGCAGCTCGTCGACGAGGGCCTCGTCGAACTCGACGCCCCGATCCAGCGCTACCTGCCCGACTTCGCGCTCGGCAACGCCGAGGCCGCGGCGCAGATCACCGTGCGCAACCTGCTCACTCACACCTCAGGGTTCGAGGGCGACGTGTTCATCGCGACCTCGGAGGGCGAAGACGCGGTGAAGCTCTTCGTCGAGGCGCTCGGCGACATCGCGCAGCTCTTCCCGCCCGGTGAGATGTTCTCGTACAACAACGCGGCGTTCTGCGTGCTCGGCCGCCTCGTCGAGGTCATCCGCGGCGCGCACTACGAGGCATGCCTACACAAGTATCTCATCGAGCCAATGCAGCTCGCCCGCGCGGTCACCGGCGCGAACGAGGCCATCCGCTTCCGGGCCGCGGTCGGTCACCTCACGATGGTCGCGGGCGGCGAACCGGAGCCCGCGAAGGAGTGGTCGCTCATTCGCGCGCACTCCCCCGCCGGGTCTGTGCTCTGCACGAGCGCGGAGGATCTCATGGGCTTCGCCAAACTGCACTTGAACGGCGGGGTCGGCCCCGACGGCACCCAGATCGTGAGCGCCGAGAGCATCGCCGCGATGCAGGAGCCGCAGGTGCTGCTCCCCGACCTCGGCGACTCGCGCGACAGCTGGGGCCTCGGCTGGCGCCTCTTCGATTGGGCGGGCGGCCGCACGATCGGGCACAACGGCGGCACCCTCGGCCAGAGCGCGTTCTTCCGCGTCTTCCCCGATCACGGCGTCGCGATCGCGCTCCTCACGAACGGCGGCAACACTCAGGCGCTCTACTCCGACCTGGTGCTTCCCGCCGTTGAGCGGCTCACCGGCATCAAGTCGCCGGATGCGCCCGCGGTCTCCGAAGGCACCACCGGCTTCGACGCGTCACGCTACGTTGGAACCTATCGCTCGGCCGCGGCCGACACCCACGTCACGCAAGACGAGGATGGCCGTGTCTGGGTCTCGCACGACCTCCAGGGCATCTTCGCCGAGCTCGGCGTGAAGCCGAAGCCCGTCGAGCTCGCGCACTGGCGCGACGACACCGTGCTCGCGCTCACGACCGACCAGGTCACGATGCCGCAGTACTCGTTCACGGGTGACGACGGTCACGGCCGCGCCATGTACATGAACAGCGGGCGCACGAGCCGCCGCGTCACCGTGTAGCGCGCCGCGCCGCGTTCCTCCGCTTCCCACCCCGCATTCCGCACGCTTCGACCAGGAGACACCCATGACACAGCGCCGTGTTCAGACCGACGAGTTCCTCGACCACCCGCTCCCCGAGCAGCCCACGCTGTCGCCGGATGGCTCGCAGGTCGTGTACGTGCTGCGCACAACGAACCGCGGTGAGGATCGCGATGAGCGGTCGCTGTGGTTGGCCCCCACAGCGGGCGGCCCCGCCCGTAGGCTCACCCGTGGCACGGCCGACACGGCGCCCGCGTGGAGCCCCGACGGCACCCGCATCGCGTTCCTGCGCACGCAGAGCGGCCCGGCTCAGCTGTGGGTGCTCCCGGTCGCCGGGGGCGAGGCCGAGCAGGTCACGAAGCAGCCGCTCGGCGCGGGCCCGCCCGTGTGGAGTGCCGACAGCGCGAAGATCGCGTTCAGCGGCCCCATCGACCTCGGCGCGGCTCCGGCTGACGGAGACACCCCCTCGCCGACGTTGCGCACCCAGCCGATCGTCACTGACCGCCTGTTTTACAAGGCCGACGGCTCAGGCTTTCTTGGCGCGGTGCGCACGCACCTGCACGTCGTTGACCTCGCGGGGGGCACGACCACCCGCATGACCACCGGCGACTGGCTCGCGGGCCGCCCCGTGTGGTCGCCTGACGGCTCGCAGCTCGCGTTCACGAGCAGCAAGACACCGGGCAGCGACCTCGACCTCACCAGCGTCGTCTATCTCGTACCGGTGAACCGCCCGCTGGCATCACCGCGCGCGCTCAGCCCCCTCGGCGGGCAGTACTCGGTCACGACCTGGTCGCCAGACGGGGCCGAGGTCATTGCCGTCGGGCGCGACAACACCGAGGTCGGCAATGCGAGCCTCTTCGCGATCCCGCTCGATGGCTCGCCCGCACGCAACCTCACGCTGCCGCTCGATCGCAATGTCATGCAGGGCGCGCCGGGCTACCCGGGCGCGCTGCCGCAGTACGGTGCAGACGGCTCAACGCTCGTGTTCTGTGCCCGCGAGAGCGGCTACACGAACCTCTACGTGACCGACCCCTCCGGGTTCTCCCCGCGCTCCCTCGTTGGCGGGGCAGCGAACATCTCCGGCGTTTCGGTCGCGGGGTCGCAGGCTGCCATCGTGCTCGGCACCGAGACGAGCTTCGGCGAGATCGCGGTCGTTGACCTCGTGTCGGGCACCGTCACGGTGCTCACTGACTACACACCAGAGGATTCTGGCGTCATCGTCGCCGAGCCGCGAAGCTTCACCATTTCTGACGGCACCACCGTGCACGGCTGGCTGCGCCGCGACCCGTCACTCTCGGGCCCGCTGCCCCTGCTGCTCGACGTGCACGGCGGCCCGCACAACGCATGGAACGGCGTCGCCGAGACCGTGCACGCCTATCACCACGAGCTCGTGAACCGTGGCTGGGCGGTGCTCACGCTCAACCCGCGCGGCAGCGATGGCTACGGCGAAGCGTTCATGCGCGGCGTCTTGGGCGTCTGGGGTCACGGTGACGCGAACGACTTCCTCGAGCCTCTCGACGCGCTCGTCGCAGAGGGCGTCGCAGACGCCGACCGCCTCGCGATCACCGGCTATAGCTACGGCGGGTTCACGACGTGCTACCTCACCTCGCGCGACCAGCGCTTCGCGGCCGCGGTCGCCGGCGGCGTCGTCTCTGACCTCGCGAGCCTCGCCGGCACCTCCGACGTCGGTCACTTCATCTCGCAGTTCGAAAACCTCTCGCTCCCCTGGCAGACGCCCGAGGTGACGGCGCCCCAGTCGCCGATCACGAAGGTCGGCGACGTGCGGACCCCGACGCTCATTGTGCACGGCGGGGAGGATCACCGCTGCCCCGTCGGCCAGGCCGAGCAGTGGTTCACCGCCCTACGGGAACAGGGCGTGCCGACAGAGCTCGTGCTCTACCCAGGCGGGGCCCACGGCTTCCTGTCGAACGGCCGCCCCTCGCACCGCGCCGATTGGAACCGGCGCATCGTCGACTGGGTCGTGCGCCACGTGCCGGAGGCGGGAAAGCCAGTGCGCACCGCTGCACTCGACGCCGCGCACTGGCAGCAGCGTCTGAGCGAGCTCGCGACGCTGCACGGGATTCCCGGTGCGACGCTCGGCATCCTGCGTCTCGGCGAAGACCCTGCGTTCGCCAGCCACGGCATCCTCAACGTGAACACTGGCGTCGAGACGACGAACGACTCCGTGTTCCAGATCGGCTCCATCACGAAGGTGTGGACCGCGACGGTCACGATGCAGCTCATCGACGAGGGCAAGCTCTCGCTTGACACCCGGGTCGTCGACATCATCCCTGAATTCGCGGTCGCAGACGAGGGCCAAGCCGAGCTCATCACGATCCACCACCTGCTCACGCACACGAACGGCATCGACGGCGACAACTACAACGATCTCGGCCGCGGCGACGACTGCCTCGAGAAGTACGTTGCGTCGCTCGCCGAGGCGCCGCTCAACCACCCCGTGGGCGCGACGTTCTCGTACTCGAACGCGGGCTACGCGCTGCTCGGCCGCATCATCGAGGTCGTCACCGGCAAAAACTGGGACGAGGCGATGCGCGAGCGGCTGTACACGCCGCTCGGGCTGAAGCACACGAGCACCCTCCCGGAGGATGCGCTGCGCCAGCGCGCCGCCTTCGGCCACCTCGGGCGTGACGAGAGCGGGCCGCTGCTCGCGCCCCGCTGGTCACTGCCGCGCTCGCTCGGCCCCTCAGGCATCATCAACTCGTCAACCGCTGACGTGCTCGAGTTCGTGCGGATGCACCTGGAGGGCGGCGTGGCTGCCAACGGCACGCGTGTGCTCTCGGCTGAGAGCGCCAAACAGATGACCGAGTTCCAGGTCGCGCTGCCCGACACGACCGTGCTCGGCGACTCCTGGGGACTCGGGTGGATCCGCTACGACTGGAACGGGACGAGGCTCTTCGGCCACGACGGCGGCACCGTCGGTCAGGCCGCGATCTTGCGCGTGCTCCCCGAGGCCGGTCTCGCGGTCGTGATGCTCACGAACGGCGGCGCGATCCGCGAGGTGTACCGCGAGCTCTTCAACGAAATCTTCGAGGAGCTGGGAGGCGTCTCGCTGCCAGCCGCCTTCGCTCCACCGGAGGTTCCGTTCGAGACCGACGTCTCAGAATACGTCGGTGAGTACAAGCGGGCGAGCGTCGAGATGGAGGCGTTCGTGAAGGATGGCGCGCTTCGCGCCTCGAGCAGGATCACCGGCATCGCCGCAACCTTCGTCGCTCAGTCGGCGGCGGAGTACGACCTCCCCCCGGTGAGCGACGGACTCTTCGCGGTCGGCGGCCCCGGCGCGTGGACCTCGGTGAAGTTCTACACGCTGCCGAACGGCGACAAGTACATCCACTCGGGCGGTCGCGCGGTGCGGAAGGTCTCGAGCTAGGCCATCCGGTCGAGCACCCCACCGATCACCCTGGCGGCTTCTGGGAAGGCGCCAGGGTTCGGGCCTGAGTAGTTCAGCCTGACGAACACCCCCGCCGGCTCTGCGGGGAACCACTCGTCGCCCGCGGCGACGAGCACCCGCTCGTCCTCGCACGACCGCAAGAACTCGGGTAAGTAAACGCCGTCGGGGAGGCGGAACCACAGGTTCAGGCCGCCCTGCGGAACCCACTCGAGGTGCGCCCGCGGGGCGTGCTCAGCCATGCTGTCAATGAGCAGGTCACGGCGGGCGCGCAGCTGGTCGCGCAGGCTCCGCAAGTGTGTGGCCCACCCGGGTTGCGTCACGACGTCGAGGGCGGCGGCCTGGAGCACGCCGCTCACGTACATCGACGTCGCGGCTCGCTCGGTCAGTATCCGCTCTCTGACCGGGCCCCTGGCAACGATTCCGGCGATCCTGATCGCGGGGGAGACGCTCTTGGTAAGCGAACGCACGTAGACCACGTGCCCCGAGTCGTCGTGCGCAGCGACGGGCGCAGGGTTCGTGCCGATGCCGAAGTCGTGGGCCCAGTCGTCTTCGATGAGGAACGCGCCGTGCTTCCGTACAACGTCGAGGATCTCGCGGGCGCGGGCGGCGGGCCACTGCGCCCCGCTCGGGTTTGCGTAGTTCGGCTGCGCGTAGAACGCGCGCGCCCCGGTCTCGTCGAACGCGCGTGCGAGGTCGTCTGGGTCGGGGCCGTGTTTGCCGCTGACGACGGGCACGATGCGCACCCCCGCCTGAGAGGCCGCAAGGATCGCGCCCCAGTACGTCGGCGACTCAACAAGCAGCGGCTGCCCCGCGCCCACGAGAGCGCGGAACGTTGCGCTCAACCCACTCTGGCTCCCCGGGAGCACAATGACGTCGCTCGCGGCGGGCGGCGTGACCCCGACGGGCGTTGCTGTAGCGAGCTCCTGCGCGAACCAGGCCTGGAGTTCGGGCAGGCCCGCGACCGGCGAGCGCGAGACCGCGGCGTCGCTGCGCGCAGCCCGGGTGAGAGCCGCGCGGATGAGCCGCTCTGGCAGCAGTTCGCGGTCTGGGTAGCCTGCGTGGAGCGGGATAACTCCGTGTACGGTGTCGCGCATGGTGCCCGACGCCCTCGGTAGCCGAGTCTGCGGCGAGCGCAGCGCCCCGGTCTGCCAGCTGAAGTCGAGCGGGCGCGCGGTGCGGACGGCGCGAACGAACGTACCGGCGCCAGGCCGGCTCTCGACGAGACCCCGACCGCTCAGTGTGCGCAGCGCCTTCTGCACGGTGACCGGGCTCGCCCCGTACTCGGCGACGAGCGAGCGGGTCGACGGGAGCCGTGCGCCTGCCGGGGCGCCTGCGATCCACTCGAGGAGTCCCGTGACGATGCGCGAGCTGCTATCGTTATTCATGAAGAATAATAGTAGCGCTACTCAAGTTTCGCCGCCACCGATATCGTCTGCCCTCGCGCCGTCTCCACCCCGGCCTGGCCGCGCCTCCGGCCTCCCCTCGGGGTTGCTCTGGGGCTTTCTCGGCGTCTTCGCGTTCTCGTTCACGGTCCCGTTCACAAGCATTGCGCTGGGTGGGCTGTCGCCGCTCTTCGTCGCCGCGGCCCGCGCCGTCGTCGCGGGTGTGCTCGCGGCACTCGCCCTCGGGGTCACTCGGCAACGGCTTCCGCGCCTCGCCCAGTGGCTGCGCCTCTCGATCGTCGCGCTGGGCGTTGTCGTCGGGTTTCCACTACTTACCTCGCTGGCGCTCACGACGAGCTCAGCAAGCCACGGTGCTGTCATCGTTGCGCTGTTGCCCGCGGCGACGGCGGTCGTCGTTGTGGTGCGTACCGGGGAACGACCGGGGCGCATGTTCTGGCTCGCCGCGACCCTCGGCGCGGCTGCCGCTGTCGCCTTCGCCGCACTGCAGACGGGTGGGGCCTGGCAGCTGTCGTGGCACGATCTGCTGCTCTTCGGGGCCGTCATCGCCGCGGCGTTCGGGTACGCGGAGGGCGGGCTCCTCGCGCGCGAGCTCGGGGCCTGGCAGACAATCTCGTGGGCGCTCGTGCTCGCCTTCCCCGTCATGCTCGTGCTGACGATCATCTCGGTGCTCGCCTCGCCGCCGCACGCAACCGTTACCCAGTGGGCGGCGTTCGCGTACCTGGGCGTCGTTAGCATGTTCCTCGGTTTCTTCGCATGGTACCGCGGCCTCGAGATCGGCCCGATGGCACAGGTGAGCCAGGTACAGCTCACGCAACCGGTGATGAGCATCGCCTGGGCAGCCCTACTGCTTGGGGAGCCGCTCACGCTCGTCACCGTCGGGGGCGGCCTCGCCGTCGTCGCGTGTGCGGCGCTCGCGGTGCGGTCGCGGGGCAGGCGTGGCGCGGCACGGGGTGGCGCAGCACGGGGTAGCTCCGCACGGGGTAGCTCCGCAGAGGTTAGCGAGGAGCAGCGGTGAGGTTCACGGGACTCTGCGCGTTTCCGCTGACGCCCCTAACACCTCTGACGCCTCTGAGACCGCTGACGCCCTTGACGCCGCCGCTCGCGGCTCCGAGCCCTGCAAGTTTCGCGGTCGACGAGGGGGCGTACGTTGGGCTCGTTGAGCGACTGGTCGATGCCCGGGTCGATTCAATCGGCGCGCTCGGCTCGACCGGCAACTACGCGTACCTGTCGCGCTCCGAGCGCGCCCGCATTGCTGAGCTCACTGTCGAGGCCGCCGGGGGCGTTCCCGTCGTCGTCGGGGTGAGCGCACTGAGCACACGGGACGTGCTCGCCCACGTTGCTGACGCACAACGGGCTGGCGCCTCTGGGGTACTGCTCGCACCAATGTCGTACCAGCGACTTACTCAGGAGGAGGCGTTCGGACTGTACGAGACCGTCGCAGCAGAACTGTCGGTGCCCCTCGTCGTCTACGACAACCCGACGACGACGGGGTTCACCTTTACACTCGAGCTCCACGGACGCATTGCTGAGCTGCCTGGTGTCACGTCGATCAAGATCCCACCGGTCCCGACCTCGCCCGACGCCGCACGGGCGACCCTGGCCCACTACCGCGAGCACGTCTCAAACGTGGTTACGCTCGGGGTGAGTGGCGACGGCTCGGCTGCCGCGGGGCTTCTCTCCGGCTGTGACGCCTGGTACAGCGTGCTCGCCGGTGTGCTTCCGCGCGAGTGCCAAGCCCTCACCCTCGCTGCCCGCGCGGGTGACTCGGTGACCGCGCACGCGATCTCGGCACGGTTCGCGCCGCTCTGGGAGCTCTTCGCCACCCACGGGAGTCTGCGCGTCGTAACTGCGGTGGCTGAGGTGCTCGGCCTCATCGGGTCGGGCTCGCTTCCGCACCCCGTACGCGGGCTCGACGCGGTTGGCCGACGGGCGGTGCTTCGTGCCCTCGAGGCCGCGGGTGTCGTCGAGGGCTGAGGCCGGGCCGGGGCTCAGCATTCGCCGAACACCCCCTTCCCCGCACGGCCACCCCTTCCAGACGGTTTCTAAGGGGCTTTCCTGCGGGGAAGGGGGTGACTTGCGGCGTGGGAGGCCGGCTGGAGGCCAGAAGGGCGGCCGGAGGCGGGACGAAAGTGGGCAAGCAGGCCGGGTAAACTCGATAACCATGGCTATCGGCGCAACCATGCACACCTTCGACATTCAACTGGCTGATGTGGATCGCGGGGTGTACGAAGATCTCTCGCTCCGAGTCGCACGGCACCCGTCCGAGACCGACAGGTTCATGATCACGCGCCTGCTCGCCTACTGCCTCGAGTACGAGGAAGGCATCCAGTTCAGCGCGGGCGTCTCAACGACCGACGAGCCCGCCGTGCTCGTGAGGGACCTCACTGGCGCGACGACGGCCTGGATCGAAGTCGGCGCCCCCGACGCCGACCGGCTACACTTCGGCAGCAAGCTCGCCGACCGCACGGCGGTGTACACGCACCGCGAACCCGAGAAACTGCTGGCGGCGTGGGCGGGCAAGACGATCCACAACGCAGACGAGATCGTCGTGAGGTCGTTCGACCTCGGGTTCATCGACGCCCTCGTCGAAACGCTCGAGCGACGCAACACCATGACGGTGTCACTCACCGAGGGCCAGCTCTACGTCGACAACAACGGGGCCTCGGCGACCGCTGAGGTCCGAGAGCACCGCATCGCCTAACTCGCGCGCACCACTCCCCCGCAGCGCTGACCAACCGCAGCGCCGGCCAATTCTCAGCGCTGGTTCACCCTGATGAGGTTGCCCGACGGGTCGCGGAACGCGCAGTCGCGCACCCCGTAATCCTGATCGATCGGTTCTTGCACGACCTCGGCCCCCGCAGCCTCCAGCTTCTCGAAGAAGCCATCGAGGTCGACGGTCGCGAGCGTGAGCGCGCCGTATGACCCCTTAGCCATGAGGTCGAGAATGACTGACCTCTCGGCGTCAGAGACGCCCGGGTCAACGGCCGGCGGGTGCAGCACAATTGAGGTGTCGGGCTGGCCCTCGGGGCCCACCGTGATCCACCTCATGTTCTCGTAGCCGACGTCGTTTCGCACCTCAAACCCAAGGGCGTCTCGGTAGAAGCGCAGCGAGGCATCGGGGTCGGTGTGTGGCAGGAATGCGTAGTGAATGCTGATGTTCATGCGTTCAATCTACGTCTCCGAGGGTTACGAAACTTCTCGATTCCTGACCGGTCTCGTCGCCTGTTTCGCGTGACAGGCCGGAATCCCGGCGGGGACCCCCGATTTTCCTCGTTTGTAGGCACCTGGCGAGACCCCAACGAGCTCCGTGAATCGGGTCGTGAAGGTGCCGAGCGACGACGAGCCGACCTCGAAGCACACCTCGGTGACGCTCAGGTCGCCGCGCCGCAGCAGGGTCATGGCCCGTTCGATGCGGCGCGTCATGAGGTAGGAGTACGGCGACTCCCCGAACACCCGGCGAAACTCGCGGCTCAGGTGCCCGGCCGACATGTGCGCGTCTCGGGCGAGCGCCTCGACGTCGAGCGGCTGCGCATAGTCACGGTCGATGCGGTCGCGCACGCGCCGGATCGCGGCGATCGCCTGCCGCCCCTGCTCCTCGCGTGCACTACTCACAGCACCACAGGCTACCGTGCCGCGAACGCCCTGATGCGCTTGTCGCCCTCGGGGCTCTCAGACGCGACCGCGATCGTGCTCGCCTCCTCGGCAAGCTGCTCGCGGAAGGTGCGCTCGGAGCGCGAGCGGATGAGGCGCTTCGCTTCACCGTAGGCGTGCGCGTTCTGCGCCCAGAACGCGGCGATCGCCTCGGCCCTCGCGCCGACCTGATCGTCGGCAACTTTCTCTGCCGCGATGCCCCACTCGACGGTCTCGTCGGCGGTCAGCATGCGCTCCTGAAGCAGCAGCTGCAGGGCGCGGCGCTCGCCGACCGCAGCGGCAAGCTGCGCCGACACCGAGAGGTCGGGGGTGAGCCCGACGCCGCCGTAGATGCTGCCGACCCGCGATGATTCGCCAATCACCGCGTAGTCACTCGCGAGCAGAATCCCGAGCCCGCCGCCCGCCGTCGTGCCGTGCGCGGCCGCGACGACGGGCTTTGCCGACTCGGTGAGGGCGAGGATGCCAACATTGATACGGTGCGCGAGCTCGCGGATCATGCCCGAGCGCTCGCTCATCTGCGCCATTGCCTGCACGTCGCCGCCCGCGCAGAACGCGCGGCCAGCGGCGTCGACGATGATGGCCCGCACCTCGTCGGACTGGACGGCGGCCTCCGCGGCCGCCGTCCACCCCTCGGCCATCTCATCGTTGAACGCGTTCAAGCGTTCGGGGCGGTTCAGGGTGATTCGGGCGATCCCGTTGTCGATGCTCAGCAACACTGCAGTAGTCATACTGCGATCCTACGAGTGCGTACCGGGCGCCCGTCAACCATCGTGTGCATTACCTCTCCCCTGAGCGCCGCTTTTAGCTGAGCAGTAGTTCCGGTCGTTCAAGAACCGCGGCGATATCCGCGACGAACCGGCTGATCACGTCGCCGTCGATGACGCGGTGGTCGAACGAACCGCCAACGGTTGTCACCATGCGCGGGCGCACCTTGCCCTTCACCACCCAAGGCTTCTCCTTGATCGAGCCCATGGCAACGATCGCGGTCTCGCCGGGGTTCAGAATGGGCAGCCCGAAATCAACGCCGAAGACCCCTACGTTCGTGATGGTGACGGTGCCCTGCTGCATTTCTGCCGGCTGCGTCACGCCGTCGCGTGCGCGCTTCGTGAGCGTGCCGATCGCTTCTGCGAGTTCAACGAGCGAGAGCTCGTGCGCGTCCTTGATGTTCGGCACGACGAGCCCGCGAGGAGTTGCGGCCGCAATGCCAAGGTTCACGTAGTTGCGCCGAATAATCTCGTCGCCGGCCCAGGCCGAGTTCACCTCGGGGTTTCGCGCGAGCGCCCAGATCACGGCACGCGCCATGACGAGTAGCGGCGAGACGCGCACGTCAGCGAACGCCTCGTTTTGCTTCAGTCGCTTCACGAACTTCATCGTGCGGGTCGCATCGACCTCCAGGAACACTGAGGTGTGCGGTGCCGTGAACTTGCTCTCGACCATGGCAGCGGCGACGACCTTGCGAATGCCCTTCACCGGCACCCGCTCCTCGCGCGCGCCGCCCGATCCGAAACTGCTCGTGACCGCCGCGCGGAGCTCGCCAGCTCCCCGGCCGCCAGCTACCGCGCCGCCGGTGCTCGCGCCGCTCGCGGCTGCGTGCACGTCGTCGCGGAGGATCTCGCCGCCCGCGCCTGATCCCGCAACGCGGGTGAGGTCGACGCCAAGATCCTTCGCGAGCTTCCGCACGGGCGGCTTCACGTAGACCTTCCCGGCGACCGGCGGCTCGGCGGTCTCGGCCTTGCCCAGGACGACCAGCGGCTGCCCGCCCGGCCTGCGGCGGCTCTTCACTGCCCCGCCCGTGCCGTAGCCGACGAGAACCGCGCCGGAGTTCTCATCGTCGTTGGAGGCCTCGGCCGGGGCAGCCTCGGCAGATTCAGCGGCCGCGGTGGCGGGCGCGCCGGCATCGGCCGCTGCGGTCACAGGCGCAGGCGCAGGCGCAGGATCCGTGTCGTCGCCAACCATCCGCAGAATCGCGGTGCCCACGGGTACCGTGGTGCCGGTCTCAACGAGCAGTTCGGCGATCTCGCCCTCGAACGGCGACGGGATTTCGACGAGCGACTTCGCGGTCTCAATCTCGCAGATCACCTGGTTCAGGTGCACCGTGTCGCCGGGCTTCACTGCCCAGGTGACGATCTCGGCTTCGGTCAGGCCCTCCCCCACGTCGGGGAGCGCAAATTCGTTCTTACTCATGTCTTACCCTCTCAGCGCGTCGCGCTGTCTAGTAGTTCAGTGCGCGGTCGACGGCTTCAAGCACGCGATCAGCATCGGGCAGGTAGTGGCTCTCGTTGCCCGCGGGCGGGAACGGAGTGTCGTAGCCCGAAACCCGCAGCACCGGGGCCTCGAGGGAGAGGAAGCAGCGCTCGCTCAGGGTCGCCGCGATCTCGGAGCCGACGCTCGCGTTCTCGGGGGCCTCCTGGGCGACGACGACGCGACCGGTCTTGCGCACGGACTCGATGATCGGCCCGTAGTCGATGGGCGAAACAGTGCGCAGGTCGATGACCTCGGCGCTCACGCCCTCCGACTTCGCGATCTCGGCCGCCTGCAGCAGGGTCGTGACCATCGCCCCGAACCCGACGAGTGTCACGTCGGTGCCCTCGCGGGCGACGAGGGTCTCGTGCATCTTCGCCGCGGGCCGGTCGAGGCGCACCTCGCCCTTCTGCCAGTACTTCGCCTTCGGTTCGAGGAAGATCACGGGGTCTTCAGACTCGATTGCCTGCTGAATCATCCAGTAGGCGTCGTTCGCGTTCGCCGGGCTCACCACGCGAAGGCCTGCGGTGTGCGCGAAGTACGCCTCCGGGCTCTCCTGGTGGTGCTCGACGGCACCGATGTGGCCGCCGTACGGCAGGCGCAGCACGACGGGCATGTTCATCGTGCCAGCTGAGCGGTTGCGCAGCTTCGCGAGCTGGGTGACGATCTGGTTCATCGCGGGGAAGACGAAGCCGTCGAACTGGATCTCGGCGACGGGGCGGAAGCCGCTCATCGCGAGGCCGACCGCCGAGCCGAGGATACCGGCTTCGGCGAGCGGCATGTCGAGTACGCGGGCGGTGCCGAAGTCTTTCGCGAGCGCGTCGGTGACGCGAAACACGCCGCCGAGGGCGCCGATGTCTTGGCCGAGCAGCACGACGCTGTCGTCCTTCGACAGCGCCTCGCGCAGGCCAGCGTTGATGGCGCGCGCGATCGCGAGCGACGTGGTCTCCTGTGACTGGCTCATGAGGCCACCTCCTCTGCGAACGACGCTTCGTAGGCGTGCATCCAGTTCTGCTGCTCTTGAAGACGCGGGTGCGGTTCGGCGTAGACGTAGTCAAAGATCTCGTCTGGCCGCGACGCGGGGAGCGCGAGGATCCGCTCGCGGACCACGCGTGCGTGGGCTGCCGCCTCGGCGTCGATCTCCGCGATCGCTTCATCCGAAACACCGAGGGAGCGGAGGTAGCCTGCTGCGCGGCGCAGCGGATCCTTCGTCTTCCACTCCTCCAGCTCTTCGTTCTCGCGGTAGCGGGTCGGGTCGTCGCTCGTCGTGTGCGCCCCCACTCGGTAGGTCAGCGCCTCGATGTACCCGGGGCCGCGGCCCTCGCGGGCGTCACGCATGAAGCGGCGGCCGACGGCGTACGAAGCGAGCACGTCGTTGCCGTCGATCTGCACCGACTGGATACCGAAGCCGAGCGCGCGCCGGTAGAGCGGGGTGCGGCTCTGACGGGCGACGGGCACGGAGATCGCGTACTGGTTGTTCTGCACGACGAAGACGACTGGTGACTGGTAGCTCTGCGCGAAGACGAGGGCCTCGTTCGCCTCACCCTGGCTCGTGGTGCCATCACCGTAGAAGCACATGACGCCGCGGTCGGTGCGGGTGCCGGGTTCGTTCGGGTCGAGCGCCGTGTTGCCCGCCTTGCGCTTCGCGTCGAGCAGCATGCCGAGCGCGAATCCCTGCGCGTGCTGCGCCTGCGCGCCGAGCACGACGGTGTACAGGTGGAAGTTGCCGTTCTTCGGGTCGTTCACGTCCCACCCGCCGTGGGTGAGGCCGCGGAACTGCGCCGCGAGATCGAGCAGCGGCACCCCGCGCACGTCGGCAACAGCGTGCTCGCGGTAGGTCGGGAAGAGATGGTCTTCCGGGATGGTCGCGTAGGCGAGGCCGACCTGGCAGCCCTCCTGCCCGAGGTTCGGCGCCCACAGGGCGAGCTGGCCCTGGCGCTGCAGGTTGGTGCACTCAGTGTCGAAGGCGCGGCTGCGAGCCATCGACCTGTACCACTCTTGGACTTCCTCTACCGCGAGATCCTCGATCTCGCTCAGATACTCCGCCGCGCTCTCATTCGGCGCAAACGTTCCGTCTGCGTCGAGAAAGCGAATGGGTTCTGGATCATGGATATTGATCCCCATTGACGTTCACGCTCCTTGTTTGGGATTGCTCTGGTGGTACTCGGAGCACGCGGTGGTGCTCAGCGCCTCGGCAACAAAGATGCGTCGTCTTCGCCGTCGAAGCACTCACAAGGGTCACTTGTGAGCCTCACACTATCGCGCGTAGCGGTGAAAGACCATGGCATGAACGGCCAACTTTTGAGCCCGGATTTGGCGGCGAGAACAACCCGCTTGCGGCGGGCACAAAGGGGCTACTCGGCGAGTACCTGAGCCAACAATCTCGCGCCCTCCGCGGCCTGCGCCTCGGTCGGCGCACCGAACGAGAATCGCAGAAACTGCGCGGGCGGCTCGTTGACGAAAAAGTGTCTGCCGTCACCGACGAGCACACCCGCCGCGTAGGCTCGCTCCGCGACCTCGCGCGAGCCGAGAGGCTGCGGAAGCCGCCCCCACAGGTGCAGCCCGCCGCGCGGGATCGACTGCAGCGCGACCTCGGGGAGGTAGGTGTGGATCGCGCGCACGAGCGCGTCCCGCCGAGCGGTGAGCTCGACGCGCAGCTGGTTCCGGTGCCGTTTCCAGGCGGGCGAGGTGAGCAGGGCGTGACTGATCTCCTGCGTGAGCGGCGCGACGCACAGATCCTCCGCGGCTCGCGCGGCGCGCAGCCGCTCCCCCGCGGGCCCGCGCGCGATGACGGCACCGAGGCGCAGCCCCGGCGACACCGGCTTCGAGAGCGTCATGACCGTGACGACGTGGCCGTTGGGGTCGGAGGCGAACAGCGGCCGCGGCGCCTGCTCGTCGAGGTTCAGGTGCCGCGCCCAGTCGTCTTCCACGACGAAGGCGCCGTGCTTGGCGGCGAGCTCGATGAGCTCGGCGCGGCGCTCGGTTGCGAGCACCGCGCCAGTCGGGTTCGCGTACGTCGGCTGCACATAGACCACGCGGGCCCGCGAGCGTTCAAGCTCGTCTGCGAGCGCCTCGATCCGGATCCCGTGCGCGTCCGACGGCACCGAGCTCACCGTGAGCCCGGCGCTCTGGGCGGCGAGGATGGCGCCCGGGTAGCTCGGGCTCTCTGTGATGACGTGGCCGCCGGGCTCTGCGAGCGTGCGCAGCGCGTAGGCGAGCCCCTGCTGGCCGCCCGGCACGATGAGCACGTCGCCGGGGTCTGCCCGGTAGTCGGCGGCAATCACTCGGCGCAGGTCTGGCGAGCCAGCGACCGGGGTCATCTGCCAGGCGCGGGCGTGCTTCGCGACGCGCGCGGTCGCCCGCCCCAACTCTTCGTTCGGCACGAGCTCGGGCGCGAGGTAGCCCCACGACAGGGGTAGGTGCTGCGGCGTCCCATACCCGCCGAGGCGCGAAGCCCGATCTGCGTCGACCCGGGCCGGCCCGAGCGCCTGCGTCTGCCAGGAGTAGTCGGCCTCGAGCAGGTGCTCGCGCCGGGCGACAAAGGTGCCTCGGCCGGGCTCGGCGCGCACGAGCCCCAGCGCGCTGAGCTCGGCGAGTGCCGCCGAGATCGTGGCCGCGCTCGCGTGGAAACGGCCGGAGAGTTCGCGCACGCCGGGAAGCTTGTCGCCGGGGGAAAGCTCGGCGATCTCGGCCCGGATCTGAGCGGCGACGGTCGCGCTTCTGTTATCCTTGGACATGAATCTAGTTAATAACGTTACTGATTATTCCGCAACACCGTTACTCTCGAACGCGGCGGCCGCAGCCTTTGGCGCGACCGCGCCAGACCACATCGCGCCCGTCGTGCGCCCACTCGCACCCGCCGATGAGCAGCAGTGGCGGTCGCACTTCCGGGCGTACCGGGAGTTCTACAAGCTCGCCGAATCCGAAGAGGTCGTGTCACGCGCGTGGGGCTGGTTCATGGACCCCCAGCACGAGTGCAAGGCGCTCGTCGCCGAGGCCCACAGCGAGATTCTCGGGTTTGCCCACCACCGCCGGTTCTCGTCGCCGTACACGGGCACCACGAGCATCTTCCTCGATGACCTCTTCACCACCCCCGCCGCCCGCGGTCGGGGCGTCGGGCGGGCGCTTATCGGCCGCCTCACCGATATGACTGCGGCCGAGGGGCGCGCTGGCGTGCAGTGGGTAACGGCGGACGACAACCACCAGGCACAGGCGCTGTATAACTCGCTCGCGACCCGAGCGAGTTGGATCACGTACGACGCGTCCCCAACGCCCCGCGCGTAGACCGCAGAGGCCCCGGGGCGCCAGGGGCTCCCGAAGCGCGGAGCCCCGGCGCCCCTCACTCCCCCAGCCGCAGCAGCGCGAGCGCCGACGTCACGTGCGCCCGCGCTGCTGCCTCATTCGGCGCCTCGCTGAGCCCGAGCAGCCGCCGCCGGTGCGGCTCGCCAAGCAAGAGACCGAACAGGGCCTCCGCAAGGGCCGCGCGCTCTGGCTCGCCAAGCTCCCCGGGCAACCCGGCAGCAAGGAGGTCAACGTATCCTCGGGGCCCGCTCTCGTAAAACCCTGCCGCGAGCTCGGGAAACTGCAGTGCTTCCGCGATCATGAGGCGGTGCATCCCGACCGCGCTGTCAGAGAACAGCACCTCGACGATGCGGGTGGCCGTCTCCTGCAGCCCGGCGCCCGAGACTTCTCCGGCCTGCGCCCTGAACCGCTCGATAACCGCCGTGAAGACGCCGGCTTTGTCACCGAAATACGTGTAGATCGTCCGCTTCGTGACCCGGGCTCCCTGCGCAAGCTCGTCGATCGTCACCGCGCCGTACCCGCGCGAGACGAACAGCCGAAGCGCCTCGTCGAGGATGTGCCCCCGCCGCGCCTCCCGCTCAGCCTCCGTGGGGCGCCCGCGCTTGCGCTCACCGACAGTCTCGCCCATGCCACTCCTCACACGCCCCGGCCCCGCACGCCGGACCCGTCCTTCACCACCATTCTACAATGATACGATTTCGTTTCATTAATGATTGGGGTCGCCGCCCTCTTTCGCGGCGAACGACAGCGCGTGAGGAGTTCACCCGTGGGCACACAGCAACAAGCGAAGCCACAAGCAGAAACGAAGCCACGACGAAAGGCGGCGGTGAAGGCGCGTGCAGCGACGTCACCCGAAGCGCTCCGCCCCGACGGCATCGACGGTGTCGCCATGCTCGGCCTGTACCGCGAGATGGTGCTCATCCGCCGCTTCGAGGAGCGCGCGGCGCGCGCCTACACGCAGGCCGAGATCGGGGGCTACTGCCACCTGAACCTCGGGGAGGAGGCGACCGTCGTCGGCATCCTCAGAGCGATGGCGCCGACCGACTACCTCTTCACGAACTACCGCGAGCACGGCTACGCGCTCAGCAGGGGCATCGAGCCGGGCAGGGTAATGGCCGAGCTCTACGGCCGCTCTGACGGGGTCTCGAAGGGCTGGGGCGGCTCCATGCACCTCTTCGACGTCGAGGCTCGGCTGCTCGGCGGGTACGGCATCGTGGGCGGCCAGCTTCCGCTCGCGACGGGCGCCGCACTCGCCATCGACTACCGCGGCGGGCCCGAAGCCGTGGTCTGCATCATGGGCGACGGCACCACGAACATCGGTGCGTTCCACGAGTCACTAAACCTCGCGGCGATCTGGCGGCTGCCTGTCGTGTTCGTCATCGTGAACAACGGGCTGGGCATGGGCACGACTGTCGAAGAGTCGTCGGGCGAGCCCGAGCTCTACAAGCGCGCGGCCTCGTACCGCATGCCGTCGGAGCGGGTCGATGGCACCGACCCCCTCGCCGTCCGCGAGGCCATGCTCCGCGCGCTCGCGAGCGCGCGGGCCGGCACGCCGTTCCTCCTCGAAGCCGTGAGCGAACGGCTGAAGGGGCACTCGGTCGTCGACCCCGCGAAGTACCGCGCCCCAGAGAAGACCCAGTCGCTCGCCGCGAGCGACCCGATCGCGCTGTTCGCCGCGCGCCTCACCGACCTTGGGCTGCTCGACGACGACACGGCCGCGGAGGTCGACGCGACAGCGGCCTCGGCCGTACAGGCGGCGGTCGCGTTCGCCGAGGCGAGCCCGCACCCGAGCGTCGACACGCTCTTCGACTACACGTACGCGACGCCCGTCGCGAACAACTCCCACAGGTTGCCCGGCGAGCCGCTTTTCTCCCCGGCACCGCCCCTCCCTAACGCCCCGACGAACGGAGCCGCAGCATGAGCACGCGCACAATGACCTACCGCCAGGCGCTACACGACACCCTGCGCTCTGAGATGCTCCGCGACCCGGAGGTGATGCTCATCGGCGAGGAGATTGGCGTCTTTGAAGGCTCTTACAAGATCACCGCGGGAATGCTCGAGGAGTTCGGCCCGAAGCGGGTCCGCGACACCCCTATCGCGGAGGAGGGCTTCACCGGCGCCGCGATCGGCGCCGCGATGCTCGGGCTCAGACCCGTCGTCGAGATCATGACGATCAACTTCTCGCTGCTCGCGCTCGACCAGATCGTGAACCACGCGGCGAAGATCTACGGGATGTTTGGCGGGCAGGCCCGCGTGCCGCTCGTGATTCGCACGCCGGGCGGCGGCGGCCAGCAGCTCGGCGCGACCCATTCCCAAAACATCGAGCTGTTCTACGCCTTCGTTCCGGGCATGAAAGTTGTCGCCCCGTCAAGCCCCGCCGACGCGAAGGCGCTGCTGCTCGCCGCGATTCGCGACGACGACCCCGTGCTGTTTCTCGAGAACCTCGCGCTCTACAACACGAAGGGCGAGGTGCCAGACGATGACACCCCGGCTGAGATCGGCCGCGCGAAAGTCACGAGGCGCGGCAGCGACATCACCGTCGTCGCGTACTCGCGCATGGCGGCGGTGGCGCTCGAGGTCGCCGAGCTGCTCGCTGAGAGCGATGGGATCGGCGTCGAGGTTGTCGACCTGCGAAGCCTCAGGCCGCTCGATCGCGACACGATCATCGAGTCGGTGAAGCGCACAAACTGCGCTGTCGTACTCGAAGACGACTGGCTCACGTACGGCATCGGCGCTGAGATCGCAGCGACGATCTCAGACGGCGCGTTCGACTGGCTCGACGCTCCGGTGCGGCGCGTCGCCATGGCAGAGGTGCCGCTGCCGTACTCCAAACCGCTCGAGACCGCGGCACTCCCCCAGGCCTCAGACGCGATCACCGCGATCCGAGAGACCCTCGCGGCCGTCGCTGGCCGCGCATAGAAAGGCAGCACCCATGATCGATATTCTTATGCCTCGCCTGAGCGACACCATGACCGAGGGCACCATCGCGGCCTGGCGCAAGCAGCCGGGCGACCGAGTCGAGGCCGGCGACATCATCGTCGAGATCGAGACCGACAAGGCGCTCATGGAGCAGGAAGCCTACGAGGCCGGCGTGCTCAGCGCGATTCTCACCCAGGAGGGCGAGCAGGCGCGCATCGGCGAGCCGATCGCGCGGCTCGATGACGGCACGGGCGCAGATCAGGATCCGGGACGTTCCCGACCCGAGACTCCGGCTCCGCCCGCCCGCCCGCCCTGCAGTGCCCGCCGCGCCCGTGGTGCCCGCGGTACCCGCGACCCTCGTTCCGCCGGGCACCGACGCGGGTACGCGACAGTTCACCTCGCCCCTCGTACGGCGGCTCGCTCGCGAGCGCGGCATCGATCTGGCGGGCGTCATTGGGAGCGGGCCCGGTGGCAGGATCGTGCGCGCGGACATCCCGGAGGCCGCCGCGGGGGCCTTCGCAGGCGGTGGCGAGGGCGGGGCGGCATCGCCAGCCGTGGCGAACGAGACGCAGCGGTCGACCGTGATCCCGTTCGACGCGACCCGCGCGGTCATCGCGCGGAGGCTCAGCGAGAGTAGCTCCGAGACGCCGCACTTCGCGGTCACCGCGGTCGCCGACGTGACCGAGCTGCTGGCGCTGCGCCAGACCCTCAACGAGCGGCTCGTCGCTGCCGACAGGCCAAAGCTCAGCGTCACCGACCTGCTCGTGCGGGCCGCAGCGCTCGCGCTGCGCGAGGTGCCGGGGGTGAACGCCTCGTACTCGCCTGAGGGGCGCGGTGCGACGGTGATGCACGAGCGCGTGCACATCGGGCTCGCGGTCGCTGCAGCGTCTGGGCTCGTCGTGCCCGTCATCCGCGACGCAGACCGACAGCCAACCTCGGCGATCGCTGCCAGGGCGGCAGCGCTCTCGGCGCGGGCTCGCGACGGCCGACTCTCAGTCTCCGAGATGACCGGCGGCACGTTCACCATCAGCAACCTCGGCATGTATGGCGTCGAGCAGTTCACGGCCCTCATCAATCCGCCCGAGGGGGCGATCCTCGCGGTCGGCGCCGCCGTATCAGAGCCGGCGGTCGTGGGCGGCGATGTCACCGTTCGCGAACAACTCCGCTACACCCTGTCAGCGGATCACCGCATCATCGACGGCGCGCTCGCGGCCCAGTTTCTGCGCGCGCTGACGCAGCTGCTCGAAAACCCCGTCGCGATCGTGGCGTAGCGGCTTCGGTGTGGGGCTTCGCTCAAGAAGCCCCACACCGGTTAGCCCGTGAGGCGGCCAGCCAGCTCGCGGACGCGCCCCTCGATGTCGGCGCACACGAGTCGCATCCGCTCGACACCTTCAATACCCCGAGCGCTCGGCTCGTCAGTGATCCACGTTTCAATGTCTACGCCGGGGACGCTCGGCACGTGCGCCTCACTGCCGAGCACCACGACGCGCCCCGCCTCGCGCATTGCCTGCTCGGTGAGCTGCGTTGGTATCGCTGCGGAGATGTCTATGTCCTGCTCAAGCATGACAGCTGCGGCGAGCGCGTTCACCGAACTGCCCGGAGATGTGCCAGCTGACGCCACACGCACCGCGCCATCGGCAATCACCCGCATGTAGCCTGCCGCAATCTGTGACTTCCCGCCGTTCTTAACGCACACAAAGAGCACACTCGGGACACCCGTCATCGCGAAACCCCGCTCTGCGTCACGCTGAACCGTGCCGGGGCGTCGGCGGCGGGAATGGAGGCCACAAGATCACCAAGCGCCGCTGGCACCAGCGAGAAATAGGCCCACACTCCGCGCTTCTCGCGGCGCAGGAGCCCAGCCTCGACGAGCACCTTCAGGTGGTGCGACACCGTGGGCTGCGTCAGACCAAGCGGCTCGGGAAGGTCACACACACAGACCTCGGATCGCGGGGCAGTAGCCACGATGTCGAGGATCTTGAGCCTGGTGGGGTCAGCGATTGCCTTAAGCCCAGCGGCTAGCCCCTCGAAATCTGTCGATGAGCGTCCAGAGTCGTTCGAGTTCTGAGCCGGGCAGCACTCCACGCTCTCAGCGGGATGAGGCGCGGGAGGCCGTTGGAGTTTTGTCATGGACACCCTCGTTCCCGTCATCGGCCAGCAGAGATTGACAGCCGTCTATGTCTCAGAGCATACTCGAACGCGACAGACATTGACAATCATCTATATCTTGACGAGGCCGCATGACACACTCACCTCTCCCCGCAGCGCTTTCCAAGCCCCATCTCGCACCTATCAACCGCTTCCTTCCGGTGTGGATACTCGCTGCGGTGGCGCTGGGCATTGCCATTGGGCGCGTCGCCCCGGGCGTCGGGGAAGCGCTCGAGTCCCTACAGGTTGCCGGAGTGTCAGTTCCGATCGCGCTCGGACTGCTCGTCATGATGTACCCGGTTCTCGCAAAGGTGCGCTATACCGAAACGAAAAGTGTTGTGGCAGACAGGAAGCTCCTCGCCTGGTCGCTGCTGTTGAACTGGGTCATTGCGCCCGCGTTCATGTTTGCGCTTGCGTGGCTATTCCTCGCCGATCACCCGGAGTACCGCACGGGTCTCATCATCGTCGGACTCGCGCGTTGCATCGCCATGGTGCTCATTTGGAATGAGCTCGCTTGCGGCGACAGCGAAGCCGCAGCGGTACTCGTGGCGATCAATTCAGTCTTTCAGCTCGTTGCGTTTGGCGCGCTGGGGTGGTTTTACCTGCAGGTGCTACCCGGCTGGCTCGGACTTCCCACGGCGCACATTGATTTTTCGTTCACCGCCATCGCGCTCTCGGTATTGGTCTTCCTGGGGATACCGCTCGCCGCGGGCTTCGCGACGCGCTACTTCTCGGAACGCGCGCGGGGAAGAGAGTGGTACGAGCAGACATTCATCCCCAGGCTCGCACCCTGGGCCCTTTACGGGCTGCTGTTCACGATTGTTGCGCTCTTCGCCCTCCAGGGTGACCGCATCATCTCGCACCCGTTCGAGGTCGCTCGGATCGCGCTGCCCCTGCTGATCTACTTCACTGTGATGTTCTGCGTCAGCATGGCCGTCGGCCGCCTCGCGGGCCTGGGGTATCAACGAACAACAGCCCTCGCGTTCACCGCAGCGGGCAACAACTTCGAGCTCGCGATCGCCGTCGCAATCGGCACCTTTGGGGCTGCGAGCGGGCAAGCCCTCGCGGGCATCGTAGGGCCACTCATCGAGGTGCCCATCCTCCTCACCCTCGTCTATGTGGCGCTCTGGTCACGCAGTTTCTTCTTCTCTTCCCCCTCACATCCGGCTACCGCATCGCTCCAGAAAGGTGTCACTCTATGAACCCCACTCTCCCCATCGCCATCATCGGCGCCGGCCCCGTCGGGCTCGCGGCTGCGGCGCACCTGACCGAGCGGAAGCAGCCGTTCATTGTGCTTGAGTCGGGCAGCACCGTCGCCTCAGCAATCGAGTCCTGGCAGCACGTGAAGCTGTTCTCGACCTGGCAGTACAACCTCGATCGTGCCGCGCAGCGATTGCTGGAGTCACAAGACGAGGCTGGCGACGTCCAGTGGGAGCGTCCGCGCGCAACTCAGCTGCCGACCGGTCGCGAACTCATCGACGCCTACCTCGCCCCTCTCGCTGCCCACCCGGCGATCGCGCCCCACCTCAGGGTTCGCCACCGAGTGACAGCGATCACCAGAGCGTCGATCACCGGAGGCTCCTTCGATAAGACGCGAACAACTAATCGCGAGGCGCAGCCGTTCTTGGTCCGGCTTACCGCCCCAAATGGAGAGGGCGAGTTGCTTGCCCGGGCAGTGATTGACGCAACAGGCACCTGGCATTCACCAAACCCAGCTGGCAGGTCAGGCATCCCTGCAATCGGTGAGGCCGCCGCACGCGAGCAGGCCACGGTGACCGCACCGCTCCCAGACCCCCTCGGGGCCGAGCGGGCGCGGTTTGCCGGCAAGCGCATCCTGATCCTCGGGTCGGGGCACTCAGCGGCGACCACGCTCATCGCCCTCGGGCGGCTTCGCCAGCACGAACCGTCAACAGAGATTCTGTGGGGAATTCGAGGCGTAGCAGACGCCAACCGCCTCTATGGGGGCGGCGCTGCCGACGAACTCCCCGCACGCGGTCAGCTCGGGGTCAGCCTTCGCCGCCTCGTCGATTCAGGCGCCGCGACCCTCCTCGAGGGCGTCGCAGTGACTACCCTCACCGTCGAAGCCAGCAACGCCCCACACCCGCTCACCGTTGGCCTTGCAGACGGACGCACCCTGCACGTCGATCTACTCGTACCCGCAACAGGCTTCCGCCCCAACCACAGCATCACGTCGGAGCTTCGCCTCGCACTTGACGACCCGACCGAGGCCCCCATTGCCCTTGGGTCACTCATCGCCCCGGAGTTTCACAGCTGCGGCACGGTCCCCGCGCACGGTGCCGAGGCGCTTACACACCCCGAGCGAAACTTCTACGTGGTCGGAGCGAAAAGCTACGGCCGCGCCCCGACCTTCCTGCTCGCAACGGGCTACGAACAGGTGCGGTCGATCGCCGCGGAACTGAGCGGGGACGGTGAGGCGGCGCGTGCCGTTCACCTCTCGCTCCCCCAGACCGGCGTCTGTAGCGCGTGATAGCCCGGTGGAGCGCTATTCGCGCTCGTCGGTGTTGTTCAGGCTGACCCACTCGGCCCAGGTCGACGACTGCCCCCGGGCCTCCTCACCGCTCCTCGCGTAGGCGCGGAGCCCAGCGAGCACATAGTCGAGCTGGCGCAAGTGCATGAGGTTGGCCTTCTCGCGGGGCACCGTGAGCGTCGGGCGCAGGTGGGTGACGGTGAGCATGAGGTCCCCTGGGCCATAGTCGCCCGGCACGAGGCCAAGGGGTACGTCGTGAGCAATGATCGCCGCGAGCGCGCGCTCAAGCCTGTCGGAGAGCTCGTCGATCTCGTCATTACTGCCGACCTGCCGACCGAGCAGCGGCATGAGCGGGCCTTTGGCCTCAGCGATGTGGCGCCGGAGGAACAGTTCGACGGCGGACACGCGCTGCGTCGCCCCGCTCGCTTCCCTCAGGCAGTCTTCGGCAAGCTCGCAAATGAGGTCGAGCGCGTACACGCGGATGGCGTTCACGAGCTCGGTCTTGCTCGGGTAGCGCCGATAGATGCTGGCGACCCCGGTCTTCGCGCGCGCGGCGACCTCCGACATCGGTGCGCTCCAGCCCCACTCACTGAATACCTCCCGGGCAGCACGGAGGATCGCGCCGTCGTTGCTCTGCGCTTCTCGGGCGCGACCGCGCAGGGGCCCAGCTTCGGGTTGTTGTGACGTCACCCTTCCAAAGCTACCCGTGTTTGCCTTACACTTCTATCGGAACGGATCATTCCGATCCGATAGTTCAGGGCATCGCTGCCCGAAACGAAAGTCGAGCAGCCGTGCCTCACACCGCCCCAACGCCCATCACCACCCAGCCAGAGACCCCCGCCTCAGCGCGCCGGTCTCGGGGCCTCGTCTTCGCGCTCGCGATCGGGGTGCTGAGCTTCTCGATGATGCAGACGCTCCTCGTCCCCGCGCTCCCAACATTTATGGTCGAGTTCGGTATCGACGCCTCGCTCGCCGGATGGATCCTCACGAGCTACCTCCTGTGCGGTGCGGTTGCCGCCCCGATCCTCGGCTCGCTCGGTGACCGGTATGGGCACAGGCGGATCCTGCTCGCGACGCTCGCCACCTTCGTGGCCGGCGGCGTGCTCGCAGCGCTCGCCCCGACGCTCCCCGCGCTGCTCGTTGGGCGCGTGCTTCAGGGAGCGAGCACCGCGACGTTCCCGCTCGCCCTCGCGATCGTGAGGCGCCACACCGAGGGCCAGTCGCAGCGCAGCGCAACCGGCTGGCTGAGCGGCACGATGGGCCTCGGGGCCGGCGCCGCGCTCGTGGTCGGCGGAGTCATCGTCGAGTCACTCTCGTGGCACTGGCTGTTCGTGACGGGCGCCGCGATGGGCATACTCTCGATCGCGCTCGCGGTCGCCTTCGTGCCGGCCTCGCAGCGCGGCCAGGCGGCCCGCACCGACTGGCCGGGCACGGTTCTCCTCACCGTGGGCCTCCTCGCCCTGCTGCTCGCTATCTCACAGGGCGGCAGCTGGGGCTGGGGCTCCGGGGCGGTGCTCGGGCTTATCGCGCTCGCGCTCGTCGCGCTCACCGCGCTCGTGCTTGTCGAGCGTCGCACCGAAGCGCCCCTCATCGACGTGCGCACCCTCGCCAGGCCAGCGCTCGCGATCACGAACGGCCTCACCCTGTTCCTCGGGTTCATCCCGTACCTGTTCTACGTGGGGCTCCCCGTACTACTGCAGGCCGACCCGGCCGCGGGCTTCGGTCAGGGCTTCACCGTCACTCAGACGGGCATCGCGCTCCTCCCCGGCGCCATCCTCGTGTTCCTCGGCGGCCGCTTCGCGCCCTGGCTCATCGGCCGAACCAGTTCGAAGGTCACTGCGCTCATCGCGCTCGGCGTGATGGGCATCGGCAGCCTTGGCGTCGCGCTCGCCCCGCAGAGCCTCACCGTCATCGTCGTGTTCTTCTCTCTGGTTGGCCTTGGCAACGGCATCGGCTTTGCCGTGGTGTCAGACCTCGTCGCGAGCATTGCGCCGCGCACCGAGATCGCGGCCGCGCTGGGAGTGAACGGCGTGCTGCGCACGGTCGGTTCCGCGCTCGGCGCCCCGATCTCGACGACCGTACTCACGAGCGTCGCGGTTGCCACGAGCGGGGCCAGCACGCTCGGCTCGTTCACGGCGCTGTTCGTGATCGGCGCGGTGGTGAGCGGGGCCGGCGCGCTCTTCTCGCTCGCGCTGCCCGCGCAGCGCTGAGGTAGGCGGGACGCGACCGCTTCTCAGTGAGGGCCGCCCCGGGGACCCGCTACGCCCGCCGACCCCCAAGCGGCAGCACGAGCGGCGTCCCCGAGACGGGGTCTGTGATCACCCGGCACGGCAGGTCGTAAACCTGCTCGACGATGCTCTCGGTGATGATCTCACGCGGCTCCCCCTGCGCCACGATTTCCCCGTCACGCATCGCGACGAGGTGGGTCGCGTATCGGGCGGCGTGGTTCAGGTCGTGGAGCACCGCGACGAGCGTCGTGCCGCCGCGGTGCAACTCGGCGAAGAGTTCCATGAGGTCGATCTGGTGGGCGATGTCGAGGAACGTCGTCGGCTCGTCGAGCAGCAGGTGCCCCGTTTGCTGCGCGAGGGCCATGGCGACCCAGACGCGCTGGCGCTGCCCGCCCGAGAGCTCGTCGACCAGGCGCTTGGACAGCCCGGTCACGTTCGTCGCGGCCATCGCGCCCGACACTGCGGCCTCGTCTGCGCTGCTCCAGGTTCGCATGGCGTTCTGGTGCGGGAACCGGCCGCGGGCTACGAGGTCGGCGACGGTGATCCCGTCGGGAGCGAGCGAGGACTGAGGTAGCAGGCCGAGCCGCTTCGCGACCTCCTTCGACTTCTGCCTATGAATCTCGGAGCCGTCGAGTAGCACGCTGCCGCTCGACGGGCGCAGGAGTCGCGCCAGCCCGCGCAGCAAGGTCGACTTGCCGCAGGCGTTTGGCCCGATGATAATCGTGAACGAGTCGTCGGGAACCTCGAGGGTGAGGCCCTGGATGACTGGGTCGTCGCTGTAGCCGAGCGAAACGTCGCGCGCGCAGAGTGAGGCGGGCATGGTGCGGGGTCCTTTCACGCGCGGCGCGCGTACTGGGTGGCAAGGAGCCAGGCGAGGTAGACCCCGCCAATAGATACGGTGACGACGCCGACCGGCACGAACAAGAGCTGCGCGGCCGCGTCTGACACGACAACGAGCGCCGCTCCAGTGAGCATGAGGGGCGCCATGCCCATTGGGGTGTTTGTGCGCGTGAGCCGCTGGCTGATCTGCGGCGCTGCGAGCGCGATGAACGAGATCGGGCCGGCCGCCGCGGTCACGAGCGCGACGAGCGCAACGCCGAGCACCATCGCGAGGAAGCGGGTGCGACCGGGGTGCACGCCGAGCGCGGTCGCCGCGTCGTCGCCCATCTCGAGCACCGGTAGGGTGCGGTTCAGGGGAAGCGCGGCGACGGCCACGACGGCGAACACCAACGCAGCGGGAATCAGCTGGTCGAACCCGAGCGAGGCAATCGATCCGGCGCCCCAGGTCGCCGCCATCATCGCCTTTTCGACGCTCACGGAGATGAGGATCCACGACGTGAGCGACCCGAGGCCAGCTGAGACGCCGATGCCCACAATGATGAGGCGGAACGACGAGACGGTGCGCTTCATGGCGAGCACGTAGACGATGAGCGCGGTCACGAGGCCGCCGACGAGCGCGCCCGCCGCTTTGAACATGTAGGTGTTCAGCCCGAGCACCACCATCACGAGCGTGACCCCAAACTGCGCGCCGACGCCGAACCCGATAATGTCGGGTGAGCCGAGCGGGTTGCGCGTGAGTGACTGGAAAATGCCGCCCGAGAGCGCGAGGGCCGCGCCGCAGAGCACCGCGAACAGCACACGCGGGAACCGCCACTCGAAGACGACCTGCCTGCTATCGGGGTCGACGTTCGGGTCGACGAGAGCGCGCACCACGTCGGCGAAACTCACGTCGTACGAGCCAATGCTCATCGAGGCGACGCCGAAGACGAGCACAACGATGGCAAGCGCGCCGCTCACGATGAGAGATCGGTGCGGGATAGCCCAGGCGAGCCGGGGCGTCTCGACGCGCAACTCGCGGCGGCCAAAGTCGACACCGTGGGTTGCGCGGGTTGCGTCGCTCACAGTCCGCTCACCTGCCTACGGCGCACGAGCGCGATGAGCACGGGCGCGCCGAGCAGGCCGGTGACGATGCCAACCCGCAGCTCGCCGTTCGGCAGCGCGATGCGACCAAGGATGTCAGCGAGCAGGAGGAAAGCGGCGCCGACGATCAGCGAATACGCGAGCACCCAGCGCTGGTCGGGGCCAGTAAACCAACGCACGGCGTGCGGGATCATGATGCCAACGAACCCGATCGGGCCGGCCGCCGCGACGGCCGTACCGGCGAGCAGCGTGACCGCGATGATGACGGTCACGCGAGTGAAACGAATTCTTGCCCCGAGGGCTTGCGCGAGGTCGTCGCCGAGCGCGAGCGCGTTGAGCGAGCGGGCGCTGAGCATGCCGAGCAGCAGCCCGAGACCAATGAGCGGCGCGGCCCACGCGAGGTCTGCGAGGTCACGGCCGGCGACGGAGCCGACGCCCCAGAACCGCATAACCTGCAGCGTGCTGTTGTTCTGCAGCACGATCGCGGTCGTAAACCCGGTGAAGGCTGCGCCGAGCGCGACGCCAGCGAGGGTGAGCTTCATCGGGGTCGCACCCGACGGGCCAAAGGAGCCGAGGGCGTAGACGAGCACGGTGAGCGCGAAGGCACCGCCAAGCGCGAACGGCACGTAGGCGCCGGGCGCCGTGAGGCCGAGCACCCCGACCGCGAACGTCACGGCGAACGATGCGCCGGCATTGACGCCGAGGATACCGGGGTCGGCGAGCGGGTTGCGCGTGAACGCCTGGATGAGCCCGCCACACACGGCGAGTGCAGCACCGATCAGGATCCCGTAGACCGTGCGGGGCACGCGGAGCTCGCGCACCATGAGGTGCAGCGGGTCTTCCTCGTCGTACGAGAACAGCGCGGCGATAACCGTCTGCGGGTCGATCGCGCGGCTCCCCACCGCGAGGGAGGCGATCACCGTGGCGACGAGCACCCCGCACACCACCAGCAACCCGGCTCCAAGCACCCATCCCCGCCTGCGCGGTTTCGACTCGGACGTCGCGGAGAGCGGGGCCGCCGCGCGGCCCCGCTCTTCAGCAGTCAGTGTCATTCGTTCGAGTTTGTCGGCTTGCCCTGCAGCGCGGCCGAGAGGTCTTCAACGTACTTCGGCAGGATGTACTGCAGCGACAGCACGGTCGGGGAGCTGATCGCGGCGGCCTCAGCCTGGTTGTTGTAGATGACATAGGCGCCGTTCGCGATTGGGTTCCATTTCGAGACGATCTTGTTCTCGACGGTCGCGGTCGCCTCGGCCTTGCTCGCGCCCCAGGCGGCGAACACGTCGGCCTCGACGTCGTAGAGCTTCTCGAGGCTCACGCCCGTGTACCAGTTGTCGCCCTCTGCGCTCTGGTGGAAGCTGTCCATTGCGCTCGTCGAGGTGAAGCCGAGCGACTCAGTGATGCGCACGCGCGGGTCGTAGTCGAGGTAGACCCCCAGGTCGGTGCTGCCCTCAGGCATGGTGAGGCCCCAGACGAACGTCTTGCCAGAGAATTCGGGGTGTGCTTCCGCGAGGGATGACACGAGCTCTTCGGTCTCGGTCACGAGCTCCTCTGCGCGCTCCTCCTCCCACATCGCCTTGCCGACGGTGCGGGTCATCTCCTCCCACGTGCTCGGGTCCCACGGGCCATTGATGTACGGAACCGTCGGCGCGATCTCGCTCAGCCGCTCGTACTCGACGTCGGTGATGCCCGTGTAGAGGCCGAGGATCAGGTCGGGCTTCAGCGCCTTGATGCCCTCGAAGTTCGGGCCTTCTTTCGCGTACGGGATGATCTCGGGAGTCTCGCCGTACTGCTCGGTCACGTACTCGTTGAACCAGGGCAGGTACCCGCTCTCGTCGGCACCCCAGACCTCTTCGATGCCAACGGGGTTCTCGCCGAGCGCCGCGACAATGTCAGGGGTCATCCAGCCGAGCGCGACGATCCGCTTCGGCTTCTCGGGAATGACGGTGGTGCCGTGCGCGTGTTCGATCGTCACGCCGGTAGCGGCGCCGGGATCCTGCTCGGTGTCGGCGGCCGGTGCGGTACAGCCGGTGAGGGCGATCGCGGCGGCCGCGATGAGGGCCGCGACCCCCGAGAGGCGTCGGGTGCGTGAGCGCGCGGAAGCGTGCAGCATTGTTCTCCTAGCGAAAAGATGGCGGGTCGCGGCCGAGGTGCGGCGGCGAAAGTTAGGCAAGCCTTACCTAACAAATCGATGCTAGAAGCCCAGGGGCGTTCTGTGTGTTCCGTTGCGGACGACTTCTTGCGAAAAACCGCCAAAGGTCAGATTTACCGCCAGTACGCGCGATGCGCGCCCTCCGACTTGGCCCGCGCGACGTACTGCGTCGGCGTCACCCCGAAGCGCTCTTTGAACGCCGCGGAGAACGCGCTCGTCGAGTGGTAGCCGCACTTGCTGCCGACCGCGCCGACCGGCGTGCCCGCGACGAGCAGCCTGGCGGCCATCGTCATCCGCACCCCGGTCCGCCACTGCCCAAAACTCATGCCGATGTCACTCACGAACACCCGCAGCACGGTGCGCTCGTGGAGCCCGTGCTGCGCGAACAGGTCACGGGCCGTGCGAACGTCGCCGGGCGCGGCGAGCACAGCCTCGACAAGGGGCCTCACCCGCTCGTCGCCGGGCAGCGGAATCTCGCCAGCCTGCGTCGGCTCGTCGGCAACGGGTTCCTGGAGCATATCGAGCAGCACGCCCTGGATGCGCACTCGCAGCTCGGGGTCCATGTCGTTCACCCCGAGGTGCAGCAGCATCTCCTGCACTGCCCGCTGCACGCGCACGCGCCGCACTTCGAGCACCGGCTCCTCGAACGCCGAGTCTGGCACGTTGGTGTAGCACCCGACCGAGTCCCGCTCGTGCCTGGCGGTGTGCGGAGTATTCGCCGGCAGCCAGATGCCCTCCCCCGGCGCGAGCCGCCAAATCGAGTCCTCGAGATACACCCAGACCGTGCCGCGGTAGCACCAGGCGAGCATCGGCTCAGGGTGCGAGTGCGGGGGCGCGACGGGGCGCTCGGCCCTACCGTCGCCCGTCAGCACGCCCGTCGCCATGAGAAAGGGCGCGCTGAGCGACGAGGGGCGAGACACGCTCGCACCCCAGTCAATGGGCCCAATTCGATTCATCAGATGATTAGCGTACCAGCAGTTGACGTTGGCCCATTCAGCCACAAGGAAGCCCAGCCTCACAACTCAATTGGCCGGTCACTCGCAATGCTCCGCTCAGGTGACTACCTTTGCTCTTCGTCCCCGCCTGGGATGCGCAGTCCCCTACCGAATAGGATGAGCCCATGCTCAACGACGACCTTGACCTCCAGCTGTCGAGCTTGCTTTCTCGTGCTGCGAACGAGCGCGCTCCCCTCCACAGCCACTGGATCCACATCGAGGCACTACTCGCAGAGGCTTTATCCGCAACCCCTGGGGGGAAACCCCGTTCAGCCTCCGGAGGCTCGCCGGATCTTATCCAAACCAGAGCAGGTTCGCCCCCACTATTTATTGAGATTCAGATACTTGCTGGCCCCCGCTCACTTAACAATCTCAACAACCGTTCTCAGTCCCTTCTCGCACATGCAATACAGATGAGGCGGTCGACCCGAGCGGAGGTCACACTCGCAGCGGTCCTCCTCCTGGCGCCCGGCAACGAGCAGGTGATGGACGAATCCGCCCGCGAGCGGGCAACCACCCGGGCGATGCACACACTGCTTCGGAACGAGAAGGACAACGTCGGGTACGACGCTATCCTTCTCGGAGAACTCCAGGAAGACCAACTCATCTGGGAGTTTTACAAAGCAGGCCAGCCAGAAGCTTCCTCCCCAGATCACCGCCCAACTTCGACAACGCAAGCATTTCAGCTACTGGCAACCTTCGAGTCAGAAAAACCATTTCTGCCACCAACTGCCGATCCAATTAGCGAGCAACAGCAAAGGTTCCTGTTGGTCGCTGACGAGTGGAGGTCTGGCCGAGGCGGAATATCTACCGTAAACCGCGAACTTGCGGCGGCACTGGCGAGCATCGGAAAGGAGGTCACAGTTCTTCTTCCGGACGCCTCTGACGAAGACATCCGTTCAGCATCAGCCGCAAACGTCTCGCTTGCTACTGCAGCTCGGCCCCCAGGAATCAGCGACCGCGAGGCACTCATGCTGAGACCGATCTTTGCAGAAGAAAGCTGGGCTCCGGACGTGATTGTTGGGCACGGGCGAATACTCGGTCCATACGCAGCTACCCAACAACAACAGTTCTTCCCCAGCGCTCGACGTGTCCATATTGTCCACACAGACGCAGAACAGCTCGAATTCGCGAAGGAGACCATCGGCGGATCCTCACGGATGACTAGCGCAGACGAACGCAGACAGCTTGAACGCGAACTGTCGATGAGTGCAGACCTCGTTGCCGGCATAGGGCCGCTCCTCAGCGAGACCATCAGCGATGATCTCCTTGGGAACTCGTTGGCACCAAGAGTATTCACTTTAGTTCCGGGTATGAACACAACGCTGGATTTATCAGAGCGGCCTGAACCAGTCAAGAACAAAGTGCTCTTCATCGGCAGAGCTGATGACATGAAGTCCAAAGGTATTGACATTGTCGCAGAGGCACTCTTGCAAATCGTGGACCAGTGGCCGGCTTCAAAGAACCACATACCTTCGCTCATTATTCGAGGGGTTCCGTCCGACGCAGCAAACGTCGTGAAGCGCAAGCTAGATGAGATTTTTGAGTCTCGGGTCACCTATCACCTTCGCCCCTACGCCGACGACCAGGACCAACTACTAGCTGATCTGAGCCAGGCAAGGGTTCTACTCATGCCATCCCGGCACGAGGGTTTTGGACTGGCTGGTTTGGAAGCAATTGCCAAGGGCATCCCAGTGCTATTGAGCGCAGAATCTGGCCTCGCTCAACTCATCACCGACTGTCAGATCAATACAGTGCCCTCTTCAATCGTCTCAACACGAAACACCCCCTCACGCTTAGCGGTAGATGCCTGGGCAGAGGCGATCAGGCAGGTCCTTGACAACCCGAAAGAAGCCAGAGCAAGAGTAATCGAACTGCGCTCTTCTCTCGCGAAAATTGCCGATTGGCCCCAAGCAGCTGCGTCGCTACTTACCGCACTCGACCAAAAATAGAAGAACGGCGTTTCAGTAGGGGTCATCAGCGAGAAGTGGCGAGAAAACGCTGCGACATGTCGGCAATCGCGGCAGGCTCGACCGGTCGGCCCTCGACGAGCGTGCGGAACAGCGTGGGGCCAACGAGCTCCGCAACAAGCGTCTCGCGCGCCGCGCCGGCAAAGCCAACAAGGCCCCCGCGATCCTGCACCTGCGCGATCAACACCCGCGCGGCATCCCCGAGCACATCCGTGCCCCGGAGCAGCTCGGCGACCTTCGCGTCGTGCTGCGCTTCCCCGAGAAGCGCGCGGTACGCGAGGCCCGCGTCAGACTCCGTGAGAAACCCCGAGAGCGCGGCGAGGAACGCGACGACGTCACCCTCGGCGCTCTCACTTGGCGGCACGGTCAGCTCTCGCACCGCATCGGCGGCGCTCGCCTCGAGCAAAATTTCGGCCTTCGACGACCACCAGCGATAGACGGTCTGGCGCCCCACCTTCGCCCGCTCGGCAATGCCCTTCATCGTCATTGCCGCGTAGCCCTCTTCGACGAGCATGTCGTCGACGGCACGGAGCACCGCGAGCCTCGCATCCTCGCTCCGCGGGCGACCCAGTGGCCGTGTGCGCTCTTCCATGCCACCACCTTACACTTTCGAGACTTGCTGACCCGAAAGGGTTGTGCGTATCATTACGATACACATTGACTCGAAAAGAAATTCAGCTATGCATACTCCATCACCATCCACCGAGCGAACCACCCGCAGGGCCACCGCCACACGCGACGTCGTCGTGACGTCACGCGAGCATGTCAGCGAGCACATGATCAGGCTCACCCTCGCCGGCCACGACCTCCTCGCCGTCGTTCACGAAACTCCGGGGTCGTGGGTGAAGCTCTTCATCAACGAACCCGACGGCTTCGGCGAGCACGGCCGCGCCTACACCGTGCGCGGCTTCGACCCGGTCGCCGACGAGATCATCATCGACGTCTTCTTGCACGGCGCCGGCACAGTCCCCGAGTGGGCCGAGCGCTGCGCGATCGGCTCGCGGGCCCGGGTCGGCGGCCCACGCCCGAGCGGCTGGCCGAGCCGGGGCGCCGAATCCCTGCTCCTCTTCGGCGACGAAACATCACTTCCCGCGATCGCCGCGATGCTCGAGCGCGAACACTCACACCGAAGCGTGTCGGCCTTTATCGAGCTCGGCGACGACCGCGACCGCCAGGACTTTGAGCTGCCACGAACCTCCGCCGCAGTCACGACCTGGCTCACGCGTGGGCGCGGCGAGAAGCCAGGTTCCCAACTGCTCGCCGCGGCCAATGACGCCAGGTTTACCCCGGAGAGCGGCGTGTGGTTTGCCGGCGAAGCCGCCTCCGCCCACTGGTTCCGCCATAGGCTCCGCGACCGGGGCGTCGCGGAGCTCCACGTGAAGGGCTACTGGCGCAGTGGGGTCGGCGATTACCGCGAATAAGCAGCCACTCCCGAGGTGGCGACAGTAACCGCGGCCGCCACCTCGGCAACCGTCGTGAACGCCATGCCAGCGAAGCGCTCGTCACCCCGAATCTCGCCCGCTCGGCGCATTTCGCCGGAGTCATTCACGAGCTCAGCGAGCACCCCAGCGGGCACCATCCCAGCGAGCCGCAGCAGATCGATTGTCGCCTCGGTGTGCCCACCCCGCCCAAGCGTGCCGAGCGGATGCGCCCGGAGCGGCAGGATGTGACCCGGGCGAATGAGGTCGCCCGGCCGCGACGCCTCGTCGGCGAGCACGTTCGCTGTGCGCGCCCTGTCGGTCGCGGAGATGCCCGTGCTTTCAATACCCCAAGCGTCGACCGTCACAGTGTAGGCAGTCCCCCGCGGGTCCTCATTGCGCGCCACCATCGGGGGCAGCTCGAGCGCGTCGGCACGCTCCGCGGTGATCGGTGCGCACAGCAACCCCGAGGTGTGCCGCACCATCCACCCGATCGTCGCGGGCGTCGCGAGGTCGGCCGACACAATCGCGTCTACCTCGTTTTCGCGCGACGCATCGTCGGCAACGAGCACCACATGGCCCGCCCGCAACTGCTCAAGCACCTCGGGCATCGGGGTGAGTTCAAGCGCTTCCATCATTTTCTCCAACCTTTAACGAGACACTGTGTCTTGAATCATGTTACCATTTCGAGACACCATGGACTCTTATGAAAGAAACCTGTATGACAACATCAGCCATTGAGCCCGCGCCCACCCGCCCAGCGAAGGCGGTCGCCGCGACTGCCTTCGCCTTCAGCGTCACCATGATGGGCACCACGCTCCCCACCCCGCTCTACTCGATCTATTCCGACGAGCTTGCGTTCTCAGCGCTCACCGTCACCGTACTGTTCGCCGTCTATGCGCTCGGCGTCGTCGGCGCACTGTCGCTGTTTGGCAGGCTCTCCGACGACCTCGGCAGACGCCCCGTGCTTATGCTCGCGGTGGGCTTTGCGCTGCTGAGCGCAGTGCTGTTCCTCCTCCCGCCCTCACTTCCGCAGCTTGTCGTCGCACGGGTCATCTCGGGCCTCGGCGCCGGGTTTATGAGCGGCGCGGGCACTGCTGCGATGATGGACCTGTTCCCCGCGCACCGCCGCGCTGTCGCAGGAACGGTCGCCGTCGCAGCGAACACCGGTGGCCTCGCCCTCGGCACGCTCATCGCAGGCCTCATTGCCGAATCGGCTTCGAAGCCACTCTTCACCCCGTTCGCCGTGCACCTGGCACTGTGCGCGCTCGCGCTCGTGGGCTTGCTGGTCTGGACCCCGGCGCCAGAGCACGCCGGCAGGTTTGTCATTCGCCCGCACAGACTTCGCGTGCCCGCGGAGCTACGTCGCGCCTTTACGCGCGCAGTCCTCGCGGCCGGGTCGGGGTTCGCAGCGACGGGCGTGCTCACGGCAGTCTCCGCGATGTTCCTCGCGCGCGAGCTACACCTCGAGAGCCACGCGCTCGCGGGCTTCGTCGTGTTCTTGGCGTTCGCGGGGATGGCCGCGGGGCAGCTCGTCGCGCGGCGAATGCGCCCGCGCATCGCGCTGCCCCTCGGCTGCGTCGGCATGATCGTTGGCGTCGTGTTTCTCGCGTGGGCGCTCGCATTCGTCGTCCTCCCTCCGCTCCTCATCGCGGCGGCGACGGTCGGGGTCTCTGCCGGGCTCTGCATGAACGCCGGCATCGCCACGACCGTCGAGCAGGCGCTGCCCGAACGACGCGGCGAGGTCTCCTCGTCGTTCTTCGCCGGCCTCTACCTCATGCTCGCGCTGCCCGCGATCGGTGTCGGTCTCCTCGCGACAGTCATCGGGCTGCGCGGCGCGGGCCTCGTGTTCACGGCGGCCGTTGCACTCCTCGCCGCGGTCGTGGCGATCGCCAGCCTCGCGACGAGCCGACTGGAGTAAGGGCTGGGGCAGCCCGCTACGCCCCGGCGCCACTCCGAGCCCGAAGCGGCGGGACCCGTTGCCCGGCAAGCGATGACGAGATCAGCGCGTCGAGCCGCTTCACCCGGGTCTCTTCTCGCTTTGCGCTCATCACCCACCACACGGCGTCTCGCCGATAGGAGGGTGCGAACGCTTGGAATGCCTGCCACGCCGCTGCGTTCGCCGCGAACTGTCGTTCATACTCCGGGTCAAGCGTCGCCCTCCGCGTTTCGGCGGAGTAGCCGTGGGTGTCGGCGCGGCCGTGGAACAGCTTTAGCCCCTCCGGCCGCATCTTCCCCGCACTGATCAACGCCTCGACCTTCCGAACGTTCACCGCGCTCCACACGCTCCCTTGCTTCCTGGGGGTGAACCGAACCTTGTAGTTGTCGCCATCAACGCCCTTTCTGAGCCCGTCAATCCACCCGAAGCACAGCGCAACGTCCACGGCCTCAGGCCAGGTCTGGCTCACACGCCCTGAACCTTTCTTGTGGAAGAGCAGCCAAGCCTCCGAAGCGTGGGCATGGTTGGCGTCAAGCCACGCGCTGAACGCCTCAGCGTCTGCAAAGAACAGCGTGTCGTCCATCCAGGTCTCCTAGCCCGCCGGGTGTCGATCCAGCCAGTCAAGGATCGCATGCGTCGTCTCGCGGTGGCGCTCCTGCTGCACCCAGTGTCCGCTATCCAGGTTGAGTTCTTCGACGAGCTGCAGGATGCGGTGATCCGCGGCGTGCAGGTGCAGCTGAGCTACGTCGACGGCGCCGGTAAGCGGTCAGCACGGGTTGCGCACCCGCTCGGCCTCGTCGCGAAGGGCCCCGCTGGTACCTCGTCGCCCAGACCGAAGCGGACGAGCGCACGTTTCGGCTCGACCGGGTCACGGGGGTGACAGCAATCGACGCCTCCGTTCATCGCGCCGAGACGTTTGACCTCGCAACGACGTGGCGAGGCCTCGCGGATGAGGCTGAGCGACGGTCGCATCCCGGTGTCCTTCCACGCACCGAGCGAGTACGGCATTGCGGGGCACCTCGCCGGTCTCGTCGAGTGGCTCGAAGTCACGAGCCCGCAGTCGGTGCGTGACCATCTCGCGAAGATCGGCGCTGCGCTCAGCCAGCGATACGCCCCGGCCTAGGGCTACTTCTTCGCCGCAATCGCGGCATCGAAGGCGTCAGTAATGTCGGTGAGGTACTGCGGCTGGAACGGCTCGCCTTCGAGGAAGAAGGTCGGGGTTCCGCTCACCCCGAGCTTCTGGCCCGCGTCGAAGTCGAACTCGATCCGCTGCTGCGTCGCCGGGTCCTTCAGCGCGGCGTCGTAGGCTGCCATGTCGAGCCCGAGCTGCTCAGCGTAGCCGCGGAAGCGCGGGGCCTCAGAGTCGCGCTTCTCGCCCCACTCCCCGAGCGTCTCGAACATCAGCTTGTACATCTCTTCGAACTTGCCCTGCTGCGCGGCGGCCTCGACGGCGAGCGCAGCGGTCATCGAGTTCTGGTGCCCGGGGAGCGGGAAGTAGCGAATGACAAAGTTCATCTCGCCCGAGTATTCCTCACGCAGCTCTTCCATGACCGGGTAAATCTCACCGCACGCTTCGCACTCGAAGTCGAGGAACTCGACGAGGGTCGGCGCGTCGGGCCCAGCGTCGGAGAGCACGTGGGAGTTCTCTGCGACGACGGGAAGCGTGGCAGCCGGGCTACCCGAGTCTCCTGGCCGCGCGGCATCACCGCCACCGCCGGGGGCCGCCGCCGGCTTCCCCAGCGAGAGCACGATGATGAGAATGATCACGCCAACGACCACTGTCGGGATGGTGATGAGTGCCGCCTTCGCGGAGGTGCTCATGCGTTTGCGCTGCGCAGGCTCGGTCGTGTTCGTCATGCGTGATCCTTTCGGTTGGCGCCGGCGACCGTGTGTTCGGCCGCCCGGGCGAGGTATGCGTTGTATTCATCGAGGGCTTCGTCCTCCGCGCGCTGCCGGTGGCGCGCCCCGCGCATGTCGCTGCGCCGCCATTTCGACAGGGTCACGATGAGCACGATGATGAGCGGCAGCTGGCCGTACGTCCAGACGAGGCTGCCGCTGAGCGACTGGTCGAGCGCGCGGCTCACCGCCCACCCCTCGGGCTCCTCCGAGTACCAGCTCAGCAGCCCGCTCGCGCTTCTCAGCAGTACGAGGCCGAAGAGCGCGTGCACCTGCAATTCGAGAAACGCGCCCGCGAGCCGCACCCCGAACGACGGTTTCCGGGGCAGCGGGTCGAGCGCCCAGAGCGGCGCACCGCCGATCACGCCGAACACGAGCAGCAGCGCGAGCAGCGTCTGGTGCCCGCCGGGAACCGCCATGATCCAGCTGATCGCGTCGGTGAAGAACAGGCCGGGGAGAGCGATGACCGCGACGAGGATCGCGACGATCGGATGAAGCAGGATCCGGGCCGCGCGGGAGCGCTGCGCCGCGATCGCGGCTCGCAGTATCGGGATCCCGAGCCCGCGGTGCGGGGTCGCGCGCAGCAGCAGTTTTCCGGGCGACCCCATGAGCAAGAGCGGGGGCGCCGCGACGAGCATCGTGATCACCTGAAAGATGAGCGCGGTGATGAGGTCGCCTGCGTAGGCGTTGACGGCGAGCCCCGTCGCGGCAAACCAGGCGAGGCTGCCGAGCACGAACGAAATCGTGCCGAGTACGCTCCACCGCCGGCCCCTCACCCAGAGGGAGGCGGCACCGGCGAGATAGGCGACGAGGCAGCCGAGCGCGAGCCAGCCGAGCGGCGGAATGCGCGACGCGTCGACGGTAAACAAGTCTGTGAGCTCGAGCGTGCGCGCGGCAGCGTATTGGGTGAGGTTCACGTGGCGAGACGCCTTTCTCAGTGAGTGCGGAGAGCCGCGGTCGGAGAGGGGCGACGCGTTGGCGGAAGCCGGGTGCCGGGTCTACCGCCGTGATGGCTCGGGATCGCGGGGGCGCGCGTCACGCCCCCGCTCGTCGAGCGGGTGACTCAGGTTCGGCTGACGGAGAGCAGCAGAGTGAGCGGGAAGGCGCCCCCGCGCGGCGCATCGGGCCTCGGGGTGAGCCAGCGCGGCAGGCTGCGCCGCAGCGGCGCCCAGCCCAGCGTGCCGCGGACCGCGAGAAGCGCGATCGACGCGACGAGCACGAGCACGCACACCGCGCCGAACCCGAGCGCCTGGTCACCGCTACTCCCCGGCTCGCCGCGAAACGCGATGACGGTCTCCGTCACCGTCGCGGCGACAGCGGCCGATGCAGCGACGCTCGGCTCGGCATGCTGCTGGGCGGCGGAATTCACGGCGACGGGCGGAGCCGCGTCGGCTCCGTGGACGTGCGGGCCGAGAATGGACAGCGCGAGAAACGCGACGAATGCGAAGAGGAACAGCAGGCCGCGCGCCGACACCGGCGCAACGCTCGCCTCACCAGTTCGCATCGCTCACTCACCGCCTCACAGTCACGTTCACGCTAGCAGCGCCTCAATGAGTGCGGGCTGAGACGCCCCCAACGCACGGGGCCGCTAGCGCGGCCCAGCCTGCCGCAACCAGTCGAGGTTGACCCTGACGGCAATGTCTTCTGGCGCGATCTCCTCCCCAGCGGGCGTTCGCGCCGCGACCGTGACCGGCTCACCGGTCTCGCCGTCGACGAGCGCGAGCGGCCCGCCGGCTGCCTGCAGATGCTTGTTGCCCCACTGCATGAGGGCGAACACCGCGGGGAAGAGGTCGCGCCCCATCTGAGTGAGCAGGTACTCGTTCCGCGTGCGCTGCCCCGGTTCACGGTACGGGCGCTTCTCAAGCACTCCGACCTCGACGAGCTGCTTGAGGCGTGCCGCGGCAACCGCGTCGGTCACGCCGGCTCGCGCCGCGAAGTCGTCGAACCTGGTGGTGCCGTAGAACGCCTCGCGCAAGAGCACCATGGCGGTGCGGGAGCCAACCGCCTCCATCGCCTTTCCGATCGAGCACTCCTCTGTGCTCCACGAGGATCGATCGGCGAGCGGGCCTGAGAGCTTCACGGACATGCACCAATTCTACCGCCTGGCTTGTGGAAACAATAGTCAGCATCGTACCCTCTAGCTATGGACACACATAGCCAGCTCACCGCCGCTCCCCCGCGCGCAGCCATCGACGACTTCCTCACCGCCCCACCGTTCGAGACGCGCGAGGCCCCGCGCGAGCTGTGGGGTTTCGGGGGCCTGCACGGCGGTCTTGCCGTCGGGGCGATGGTCGCCGCGATGCGGGAGACGGGCGCCGAAGGCTCCCTCCGCAGCGTCTCGGGCAGGCTCCACCGCGCGGTTCGTGAGCCCTTCGCGATCGACGTCACCGCCGACGCCGAGACCCGCAGCACCGCCTCCCTGAGCGCAAAGCTGCGCCCGGTGGCGACTGAGGGCCCGGAGGGCCCGGGATCCTCATCCCCCACCGCTCCCCTCGCGAGCGCCACAGCCCTCTTCGGCAGCGACGCCCCCACCGCTTCCCCGGTGCTGCGGCCCGCCGCCCCTGCCGTGCCACCCTGGCACGAAGGCGGCCTCTTCAACCCGCCGCCGTCGTTTGTGCCCGTCGCCGAGTTCTACGAACTGCGCGTCACCGGAACGAACCGGCCGTTCGCGGGCGGCACCGACCCGGGCCTCACCGCGTGGGTGCGCCTGACCGCGGACGACCTGCCACCCGACGACCTTCGCCTGCTCTTCCTGGTCGACGCGCTCGCGCCGTCGTACGCGGCGATTCTGCCTGCGCCGCAGCCGATCCCGACGGTCGAGCTCTCCGTCCACTTCGCGGGAGGGCGGGCGGTCTCGCCGTGGGTGCTGATCGAGGCCCGAACCCCGATCGCGACAGCCGGCGGCTGGATCACGGAAACCATCAACGTGTGGGGCGAAGACCTCACCCACCTCGCGGAGGCCCGCCAGCTCAGGCTAGTGCGCCCGGCACAAGCATCGTAGGCTCAACCCAGATAGGCACATGAGAGGACAGCACATGAGAGACGCAGTCATTGTTGAAGCAGTACGCACCCCGGTGGGTAAGGGGCGCCCGGGCGGCGCGCTCGCCGACGTCCACCCCGTTGACCTCCTCGCGCACTCGCTCAGGGAGCTCATCGAACGTACGGGCGTCGACCCCGCCCTCATCGACGATGTGATCGGCGGCGTGGTCAGCCAGGTCGGCGAGCAGGGCGGCAACATCACCCGCCGGGCGACGCTCGCCGCGGGCTTCCCCGACTCGGTTCCCGCCACCTCGATCGACAGGCAGTGCGGCAGCAGCCAACAGGCCGTGCACTTCGCAGCCCAGGGAGTCATCTCGGGTGCGTACGACATCGCGATCGCCGCGGGCGTCGAATCAATGAGCCGGGTGCCGATGGGCGCCTCCGTCGCGGGTGCGGCCGATATTGATGGCGTCGCCCTCGCCGAGCGATACCCCGAAGGCCTCATCGACCAGGGCTACTCAGCCGAGCTCATCGCCGCGCGCTGGGGCATCACCCGCGAGCAGATGGATGGCTTCGCGATCAGCTCGCACGACAAGGCCGACGCGGCCACGCGCGCGGGCGCCTTCGACGCCGAGCTCGCGCCGCTCGCGGGCCTCACCCACGACGAGGGCATCCGAACCGGCAGCACCCTCGAGAAGCTCGCAACGCTGCAGCCGGCGTTTTACAACGAGCGGATGGCCGAGCGCTTCCCACAGATCGGCTGGAACGTCACCGCGGCGTCGGCGAGCCAGATCAGCGACGGCAGCGCCGCGATCATGGTGATGACGAGCGACATGGCGGCGAAGCTCGGGCTCACGCCGCTCGCCCGCGTGCACAGCTTCGCCGTGGCCGGCGCCGACCCGCTGTACATGCTCACCGCGGTGATGCCGGCGACCGAGAAGGTGCTCGCGCGCGCGGGCCTCTCGATCTCCGACATCGACAACTTCGAGGTGAGCGAGGCCTTCGCGCCCGTCGTGCTCGCGTGGGCGAAGGAGACCGGCGCCGACCTGTCACGCGTGAATGTGCGCGGCGGCGCGATCGCGCTCGGCCACCCGCTCGGCGCAAGCGGCGCACGCCTCATGACCACGCTCGTGCACACGCTCAAGGACACGGGCGGGCGCTACGGGCTGCAGACCATGTGCGAGGGCGGCGGTATGGCGAACGCCACGATCCTCGAACGTCTGTAGCGCGCTCACCGTCGCCCGTCGGCCCCCGCCGCCCACGCCCGCCACAGGCGAGCATACGCTCCCCCTGACTCGCGAAGCGCGGCGGGGGCTCCGTCTTCGACAATGCGGCCGCCGTCGAGTACGAGCACCCGGTCGCACCGCTCCGCCTGCGAAAGCCGGTGAGCGACGATGAGCACTGTCCGCCCTACGCAGGCGGCACGCACGAGGTCATCCAGCTCTCCGGCCCGCACAGCGTCAACGGCGGCGGTCGCCTCATCAAATACCAAGACGGGCGCCCCCGCGAGCAATGCCCGCCCAAGCGCCAGGCGCTGAGCGAGACCATCAGCGATGCCCTCATCAGGCACGACGTTGGTGTCGCCGCAGCCGACTCGCTCAGCAACGGCCCGAAGCTCCTCGTCAGGTGCCGACGCACGCGCAAGCCGGAGGTTGGCCCCCACAGTCTGAGCAAAGACGTACGGCTGCTGATCCACGATCGCAACAGCCCCGGCCGCCGCGTCTCCGCGGAGGGTCAATGGGTCGAACCCGTGGACTCGCACGCTGCCTGACGCGGGGGCCAGCTGCCCGGCGAGCACGCGTGCGAGGGTCGTCTTCCCCGCCCCTGAAGCTCCGACGACGGCAACAACCTGCCCGGGCTTGATCGCGACTGAAACGTCTCGCAGCGCTGTCACGTCACCCAGTTGAACCGACACGGAGGCGAGCTCTACAGCGCATTCGGCTGTTGTCGCGGGCGATGGCCTGAAGGCGTGCCCGTCTGCTCGGCGAGGGAGGGAACCGGTCGCGGGCGCAGACCGCGCCCCCGCGTCGACGAGGCCAACAATCCGGCGCAGGGCGGCGCCCGCCGCAAGGAGGTCGTCGGCGATGAGCAACAAACCGCTCATAGGGGCAAACAGGGCAAGCATCACGAGCATCGCCGTTGTGGCCTCGCCGAGAGTCACGACCCCGGAGCGGGTCAGCGCGAACCCGAGGAACAGCAGCCCGACGGTCCCCAGCATCTCGGCAAGGCCAAGCCGCAGAAAAAACCTGCTCTGCACGACGCGGATAGACAGTGCGGCACGCACCACTGCCCACGACCGGCGAGTAAACATCGCCGCGGCTTGCTGCTCCGATCCGTAGGCGCGAATCGCCTCACGCGCGTGTAAAGCTTCAAACAACCCCGAAGACCGTCGCGCGACAACCGCGCGCTCGACATCGTAAAGCCGCGGCGCGCGCCGCAGATACCTTCTGACGGCGAACCAGTACACGGGGGCGGTCAGGCCGACTACGAGCACAAATGCCGGATGGATGGCGACAAGACCAGCGAGTGACGCCGCGACCGCGGCAGCCGAGCTCGCGAGTTGAGGGATCGGCCCGGCCACGGCCTCCCGGAGCGCTTCGATGTCGTCGCTACCGCGAGACGCGAGCTCGCCCGCAGAAATGCCATCGGCCGTTTCCGCGGAGAGGTCGAGTGCGGCCACAAGCGCGCACTGCCGAACGCGTGTGAGCACGGATTCGAGCAGAAATGTGAGCAGAATGGCAGCCGTGGTTGCGAGCGCGGCTGCAATGATTAAGCCACCCATCGCGATCGCACCAAATGTCAACACTGCCGAGCCGTCCCCCTCCCCTGCGGCATCGACAATGCCACCAAGCGCAAACGGCAGGGCAAGGGCCGAGATTTCCGCGAGCGAAAACAGGAGGAGGGCAAGGACCAGGCGACGGCTACCGGGGCGCAGGAGAGTAAGCAACCACCGGCGCGCACGCCCCGAGGTCGATGGGGGCAACGCTGGCGTCATCTCAGGGCCTGCCTGTAGTCGGAGTTCTCGAGCAACTCATGGTGTCGACCAGATCGCGCTGCGCCACCCCACAGGTGGTGCACTCTGTCGGTCACCGCGAGTAACGCGGGGGCGGTCGTCACAACCAGCACGGCTCGCCCGGCAACGGCAGCTCGCAGTTTGGCCGCAATGCTCTGCTCGGTCACCGGGTCAAGCGCCGAGGTCGGTTCATGCAGCACAAGCACGGGCGCCGACGACGAGTAGGCGTGCGCCAGCGCAGCCCGTTGCAGTTCACCACCCGAGTGCGGGGTTCGCACCGAATGCGCGGCCCGTCGCTCGCTCTGCCCAGGCGCCGGCAATGCCGCCCCCGCGGTGTGCTTCGGTGCGACGAGCAGGTGCGCGCTGAGCGCGTCGGAGTCGAGACGTGAGGCGTCGGACCCGCCGAGCATGACCTTCCCAGCATCCTCAACCCCACAGCGCCGCAGCCCCGCGACAAGTTCGTGTGCGCGAGCGCTGTCCGTGACGACACCGACGACTTCGCCAGCCTGCACTTCGAACGACAGCATCGCTCGCGACGAATCGCTCCTCTCATCGGTCGACCAGCGCAGCGCGAGCGCAGGCGGCTCGCCTTCTGGCTCGAACTCAGACGTGCAAAGCTCCGCCCCGGTGGCCCGCGGCTCTGGCCGCGCTGGCTGCTCGGCAGACAGCGCGAGAACGCGCGTCGCCGATGCAAGCGCGGCGAGCCACACTGCCGCGAGGTTGATGGCGATTGCTTCAAGTGGGCCAATAACCAGCTGCACAAGCCCAACGACGATGACGAGCTGCCCCACGGAGATCGTGCCGGCCAGCGCGAGAAACGCTGCGGTGACAGCCACACCGACGACGAACACTGCGGATAGCGCCCGCGAGACGCCAACGAAACGCTGCTCGGCCGCCCGTGCCCGCTTCGTCGCAACGAGCGCGCGCTCATTTGCTGTGCTGTGAATCCCGACAGCCCAGGCACGGGCGCCAAAGCCTCGCAGCGTGTCGACGCCCGCGAGCGTGTCAGCGGCGACAGCGCTGACGCCCGCTATCGCTTCTTGCTCGACCGCTGTCCGCCTGAGGAAGGGCCGCCCAATGAACTCCATGGCGAGCACGAGCGCGAGCCCTCCGAGGAGCACGGCGCACCCGAGCGGCCACCAGATGAGGCCGAGCGCGATGGCTGCGTACGCGAGAGCAGTGACCTCCGCCACCGGGTACACGACGATGAGTACTGCGTGCGACAGTCTGGTCACATCAGACCCCGTGATCGCGAGTAGCTCGCCAACGCTGCGCGGCTGATTCAGCCCGGTCGGCGAAAGCAGCCGCTCGACAAGAGCGCGACGCAGCTTGTGCTGCACGCTCTCCACGGCGCGGAGCCCGAGCCGCGAGCCAAATTGCTGCGCAACGACGAGAACCAGAAAGTCTGCGACGAGCAAGCACGCCCAGAACACAGTGCCCCGGAGATCGCCCGTGGCGATCCCTCTATCGATCGCGACCCCAAGCAGAACGGGGACAGTGAACTCTGCGACCTGCTGCACGGCCATGAGCGCTGCGGCGCCCGCAGCGACCCCTGGCGACGCAGCAATGGTCTGGAGCACAAGTTGCCTGGGGCTGCGCACGCCGCTGAGCGCGAGCGCGCCGCCCCTCATACTCGCGTAACGGTGAAGAGCAGCTCGCCCCACCCGATCGCGCGGGCCTCGAAAGCCAGGCCGGCCGCCGCAACAACGGCCTCGAGTTCGGCCCTGGTGCGCAGCCCAACGCCCGTCAGGCAGAGCGCAGCGAGATCCTCCCCCGCGTCGTGATCGTCGATCTCGTCGATGCCGAGCAGCGTCTCGAATACAAGCAGGCGATCACCGGCGCTCGCGGCGCCCCGCAGCAAGTGCGCCGCGTCCTCATCCGGCAGATCACGGAGCGCACCAACAAGCAGCGTGGTGCCACCGCGCGCTGGCCAGGCGTCGAGCCCGGTTCCGTGCACAACTTGCACGCGGCCTCGGTGTTCCTCAGGAAGCACGGCAAGCTGGGCGGCAACACGAGAGGGGCGTTCGAGCAGTGTGACAGTGAGCGTAGGGTCGGCCTTGAGCGGGCCAAGCAGCACCGCAAGCGCCCCGTCACCGGCAACAGTGACGTGCTCGCCAGGCGCAAACTGCACCTCGGCCGCACCGAACGACGAGGCAACGTAGCTCAGCTCATCGGCCTCCTGCGCGATGATTGCCGCATCGAGCGCCGGATCACGGTCGCGCGCCGCCCCTCGTTCACCGCGGTCGGGTCGACCGCTGCGAACGACGGCGAGCAGGTCGGTGAGCGCGAGCTGTTCCCGCGCAAGCGGGTCGCCAAGGTCAAGACCGTGAGTCTCGCTCTCGTCATCGAGCACCCCGCCCTCGCGAGTCAGCTCCCAGCCCGTGTCGCTGTGCTCAAGCAGATCAATCGTCGCAAGGTACCGCAGGAGCTTCGCGAGCGCCCGCGGGTCGGCGCCGAGGCGCTCCGCGAGTTCGCCCGTTGTCCGCGGGCCACCCCGCAACGCAGGCCCGACCCCGAGTGTCGCCGCGGCCCTGAGCGCGAACGGAGGCACGAGGTCGGCGAGGTGGTGCAGGTCAACACCCTCCTCTTCGCCTGTGTCGATGTCGAGGTCCTCGCCCGCAGGCGCCCGCCAGTAGCCGGTAACCTCAACCCGGTCTCGTTCCAGGCCACGCTCTTTCCGCAGGTAGGTACGAATCGGGCGAAGCACACCTGTCTCCCCTGCAAACCAGCAAAACGGTTCGCCGGGACGCCACGGCTCTCCAAGAACCGCGTCGATAAGCACGGTCGACCGGGCTGCAGGTACGCCGTTGCGATGCAGCCAGCGAACCTCCATCCCCGACGGGTGGGCGATCTCGAATTCGCTGTCGGAGTCATCAACCTCGAGCAGGGCGACGCCCTGCGTCTCCGGCGGCATCGTTTCGAGCCAGCGGGCGAGTGCGGGAAGCGCTGTGTCGTCGCCGCCGATGAGGAGCCAGTCTGCCCCCGCCGGATGCAGCCAGGCCATCTTCGGGCCCGCAATATGGATCTCAGAACCGGGCGCGACGGTTTCGGCCCAATCCGTCGCGACTCCACGCGAGTGCCGGGCGAAGTCGAGCGTGAGAACACCCTCTTCAGGGTCGAAGTCGCGAACGGTGTATGTGCGTGACTCTGCCCGCGGATCGCGTGGCCAGTCGATAAAGCGGTCGCGCTGTTCGGGGAGGCTGAGCTTGCCAGTCTCAGGGTCGGGGTAGAACAGCTTGAGCTCGTCGTCAAAGCCGTCAGAAGCAAACGGCGGCAGTGTAAACCCGCCGCGCTCGCCGCCCGCGAGCTCCGGGCCCGTGAGCTCGACACGGCGCATCCCCGCGCTGATGTCATAGGCGCGGCGCACGGTGAGCGCACGCAGGCTGATTGGATAGGTGACCTGTGGTCTGATGCTTTTCGCCATGACTCGTGACTTCCAGTTACTTCACGACGGCTTCGAGCTGCGGCACCATCCGGTCGAGCACCCACGGGTGGCTCAGCGGCGTCGGGTACGCAAGCGGCGACGCGACGTCGTCACCGAGAATTCCGTAACGCCCCTCCTTCACCGCAGGCAACTGCTGAAACAGCGCATTGGCTTCGAGCGCCGACTGAGTGAGGATGCCTTCGTCGCCGAAGGGGTACCCGACGAGCAGCACGTCAGCGTCGAGCATGTCGATGTTTTCAATGCTCACCGCGTTATTCGCATCCGAGAACTTCGATGCCTGTTCCGGTAGCACGAACCCCAGGTCCGTGAAGAAGCTCACGTCGCTTCCCTCATAGGTGACGTAGCTGATCTGCGAGGGGTGCATCACGGCATAGGTGAGCGTTGCGCCCTGCCACTTCGGGTGAGCCTCAGACGCCGCCGCGAATGCGCCCTCAACGTCCGCCACAACCTCGGCCGCCCGGTCTTCGAGGCCGAGGGCCTTGCCTGCGAGCAGCGTCCGGTCTGCCCAGGTGAGGTCGGTGAGCTCTTGCCCCTTCCCCCACGTCACGACGGGCGCAATCTCGGCGAGCTTCTCGTAGTCATCGTCGAGCGTCCACCCGCTCGTCGCGAGGATCACGTCGGGGTCAGCTGCTGCGATCGCAATGTAGTCCGTTCCATCAGTTGAGTCGTACGTCTGAAGATCGATGTTGTCGGCGGCGAGCTTCTCTTCAGTCCACGGCTCAAATGCGTTGTCGGCGTAGCGCGACGACAAGATCGGTTCGACGCCGAGGGCGAGGGCGATATCAAGGTCAACCGCGTCGATCACTGCGACCTTGGTCGGCTTCGTTTCGATCGTCGTGGTGCCCCAAGGGTTTTCGAGAGTCATGGGGAAGCCCTTGGTCGCTTCGCTCGTGGAGCCGCCCGCCAATTCGCCCGATGGGCTGCAGCCGGCAAGGAGCGTCAGTGCCGCGATTGCGGCAATCGCAGCAGCGGCGCGTGTCTTCGTCGTGGTCATTCTTTGCCTTCTTTCGTTCACAGTGGGTTCGGCGCTGTCGCCGGGCCTGGGCGGGCTCGGCCGCGAGGAAGTATGAGGGGTGCGCCGGTGTCGGGGTCGTGAATCACGCGGGAGGCGAGCCCAAAGACATCGGCGACAAACGACTCGGTGACAACGTCGTTCGGCGGGCCGACAGCAGCGATCTCGCCCGCCTTCAGCGCGACAATCCGGTCGGAGTATGCTGCCGCCTGTTCGAGGTCATGGAGCACCAGGAGCACGGTCTTGCCGTGGTCGTGCTTCAGGCTTGCAAGCAGTTCGAGGACCTCGATTTGGTGGGCAATGTCGAGAAACGTTGTCGGTTCATCGAGCAGCAGGATGGGCGTTGTCTGCGCAAGGACCATCGCAATCCACACACGCTGGCGCTGCCCGCCCGAGAGAGAATCAACCGGTCGGCCGGCAAACTCTGCAGTTCCCGTCACGTCAAGCGCCTGAGCGACAGCGTCAGTATCCCCCGCAGCGCCGCGACCGAGCGATCGCCCGTGCGGATGCCGCCCACGCCGCACGAGGTCTGCGACGGTGATGCCTTCAGGGGCGAGGGGCGACTGCGGCAAGATGCCGAGGCTGCGGGCGACCTCACGTGTCTTCATTCGATGAATGTCCGAGCCGTTGAGCGTCACCGACCCTGTCGAGAGCGGTTGGATTCTGGCAAGTGCTTTGAGCAGCGTTGATTTGCCGCTGCCGTTCGGGCCAACGAGCGTGGTGATCTGGCCCGTCGGGATCTCGAGTTCAAGATCGGAGAGCACAGCATGCTTGGAGTACTCGACGCTCAGCCCGTCTGCGCGGAGCGCGGGAAGCGCGGGGGTCATACCGTTGCCTTTCTTCGTACGAGCAGTGCGATGAGCACCGGCGCCCCAAAGAGCGCGGTGATTGCTCCGGTGGGCACCGGGCTGATGAGGGGCATGGTCTGAGCCGCGATGTCGGTCGCGCACAGCAGCACCGCCCCAACTAGGCCAGCGGCCAGTGGCGCGTCTGGGACGCGGAGGAGACGGGTTGCGATCGGCCCAGCAACGAGCGCGACAAACGCGATCGGGCCGGTCACGGAAGTGACGACGGCGGCGAGCATTGTCGCGAGCAGAAGCGCTGCGAACCTCACGACGGGCACTCGAACTCCGAGGCCCGCGGCGAGCTCGTCACCGAGGGCGAGGTCGCCAAGACCGCGACGGATCCAGAGCACCAGGGCGACTCCAACACAGAGCGTACAGGTAAGCAGCGCAACGTCTCGCTCATTCGTGCCATTCAGCGAACCGATCAGCCAGCGCATGGCTCGCTGCGTGCTGGCGTCGTCGAGCCTGGTCACTACGAACGTGATGATCGCGCTCGCACAGGCTCCGACTCCGATCCCGATGAGGATCAGCCGGTAGCTCTGCACGCCTCCTCGCCAGCTCAGGCCGTACACAATGAGTGACACGACCAGCGCGCCGAGCATCGCACCGCCCTGCACCCCGAGGCCGGTCGCGCCGAACCCGGCGATGACGAGCATCGCGCCCGCACCAGCACCGGAGGAGATTCCGATGACGTCGGGCGTGGCCAGCGGGTTGCCGAACAGCCGCTGCGCGAGAGCGCCGGAGATGCCAAAGAGGGCGCCGCCAAGGAGCGCGACGAGGCCACGCGGCAAGTTGGTTCGGCGCACAACATAATCAGCCAATCCGTCGCCCGCCCCGAACGCCGCCGGAATCACCCGGTCAGGCTCGATCTCGGCGTCACCCGTGAGAAAGAGCTGGACCGCGACGAGCCCCACGGCGACAATCAGGCAGACGGCGAGCACAAGCCCTCGCCACAGTCTCGCCGCACGCGCGTTCGCGCGCATGGTCACCGCGGTGTCACGGGCCGCGTTGCTCCGCGGGCGCATCGTGGTCGGACTCATGCGGTTCCCCTCCCCCGTCGGCGCGCAAGCGCGACAAAGAACGGCGTTCCGACGACGGCCGTCATGATGCCGACCTCGAGTTCGCCGTGGCCGGGAACGAGCCTGGCGGCGACGTCAGCTGCGCAGAGCAACAATGCGCCGGTGAGCATCGAATAGGGCAGCACCCAACGGTGCTCCGTTCCCACGAGCATGCGCGCCAGATGCGCCCCGACGAGCCCGACGAAGGCCACGGGCCCAACGGCTGCGGTCGCGGTCGCGGCGAGGAGCACCCCAACGCCCGCCGCCCACAGGCGCGTCGGCCCCACACGCACCCCGAGCCCGGCCGCAACCTCGTCACCGAGAGCGAGTGCGTCAAGTGAGCGACCGAGCGTGACCGCCAACCCCAGTGCAACAAGTGCGAACGGCAGTAGCTCACCAAGCACAAGACCACGCCCCACGAGTGACCCAACCGACCATGAACGCAGACTCGAGTACACCGCTTCGTCACGCACCGTCAGCAGCGTCACCAAGCTCATGAGCAACGCCGCGACGGCGGCTCCGGCGATCACGAGTGAGATCTCCCGCGAAGCGGTGGTCGTTGCACGACTGATGAGGGCGACTGACGTGGCCGCGACTGCTGCCCCTGCAAGTGCAAACCAGAAATAGCCGCGGGGCTCGTGGACCCCGACGATGACAATTCCGATCACTACCGCTGCGGCTGCGCCCGCTTCAACACCGAGGATGCCGGGGTCGGCCAGCGGGTTTCGGGTAACCGCCTGCATGACCGTGCCAGCGGCGCCCAGGCAAGCGCCCACGAGAAGCCCAAGGGCGACGCGTGGCAAACGCTCCGTCAGCACGACGAGGCCGTTGTAGTCATCGGCGGGCAGCTTCCCGAGCAGCGCGTGCGTCACTGTGATCGGGTCGATGTCGCGGGCACCGATAGCGAGCCCTGCAACTGCGACGCACGCGAGTAAGCACGCCAGCGCGACGAACCCTCCCCCGCGCAGCAGAGGGTGTGTCCGGTGAGTACCCACACGACTGACCGGGGCGGTTGGGGACGTCGACAAGTGGCGCCCCTTTCTCGTCTGTGCGCGGCTCAAGTGACCTTCAATGTAAGCTTAGGCAAACCTAAGTCTGATGTATCAATCTCAACGTTCAAGGTCTCACATGCAGCGCCCAATCCTCACCCCACACGCCACCGGCGGCGCCAGCCCGCTCACCACCGCAGACGCTGAGGTCGCCGACCTCCAGTGGTGGGGGCACGACCCGCACAGCCACGACGCCCCGCAACTGCTCTATGCCGCGAGCGGCTCATGCACAGTCGAGGTCGAAGGCGTCGAGTTCCGGGCTGACCAGGGTACTGCGGTCTGGATCGCGGCGCACGCCGAACACAGCGCACGGTTCGACGACGAGTTCGTGCCCATCAGCGTACTGCCCGCACCTGACCGTCCGGGGCCCTCGTCCGCGTGCGCGCTGGCGATCGATGAGAGGCTTCGCACGCTGTTGCTCCGCTATGCCAGAGTCGATGACTTCGCTGCGCTCGGGCAGCTCATCGATCGGATCCAGGATGCCCCCGAGTTGGCCCAGCAGGAGGCCCCGCTCACTATCCCGCGAGGGCGCCTCACCGGCCCCATAGCTGCGGCGTTCGAAGCAGACCCGTCACATGACAGCACACTCGACGAATGGGCCCTGACCCTCCACTGCAGCGTCACTTCGCTCCGACGTGCCTTCCTCGCAGAGACTGGCCTCAGCTTCACAGAGTGGCGCACCCGTTTCCGAGTCGAACAGGCGATTCCGCTCCTTGAGCGGGGCGCGCAGGTCAGCCTCGTTGCGGCACGGGTCGGCATGACCCACAACGGGTTCACGAACGCGTTCCGGCGCACACTCGGCCACACCCCGGTTGCGCACCGGGCCGCCTAATCGTCCAAGGCGGCCGCGGGATAAGTGGCTACCCTGCCGGGACCCACACCGCGAAGACGCTACTGGGTCCCGGCACCAGCCAGGCCTCGCCTCCGAGCAGGCGCGCGTTCTCACGCACGATCGCGAGGCCGAGCCCGCTCGACTCGTTCGAGTCCGAGCGCGCCGAGTTGGCTTTGTAGAACCGGTTGAAGACTCGCGCCTCGTGCTCGGGGGCAACCCCGGGCCCGGCGTCGGCGACAGTCACCGTCAGGCGCCCCGACTGCACCCAGGCGGTGACCTGGACGGGGGCTTCGCCGTGGCGCAGCGCGTTGTTCACCAGGTTCGAGACGATGAGCCGCAGCCTCACCGCGTCGGTCTGGATTGTGGGTTCGCCGAACAGCTCGAACGACACACCCTGCCACCTGCTGCTCTCTTGCAGCCCCGCCCACAGCTCGTTCACGTCGACGGGGCGCCGCACGACCTCCGCCTGCTTTGAGTCGAAGCGCGACATCTCAAGGATGTCGTTCGTGAGAGTGGTGAGGTGCGTGGCACTGCGCGCCGCGATCTCGCCTGCCTCGCGCCGGTTCTCGGTCGTCGCGGCCTCCGTGTCGGCAAGGATGTCAGACACCGCGACGAGGGTCGCGAGCGGGGTGCGAAGCTCGTGGGCGACGTCTGCGACGAGCTGCCGCGAGGCTGCCTCGCTCTGTTCGAGCCGCACGATCGTCGATTGCAGCCGGGCCTCCGAGTTTCGCATCGCGTCGAGCACGACGTTCACGTCAGGGTAGCCAGTGTCAACAACGGGCGACGGCTCGGGGCTGCCCAGGCCGTCGGCGACCTCGACGAGCTGGTCGAGGGGTCTGCCGAGCTGGCGCCCGACGACGAGGCCCACAATTGCGGCCGCGGCGACGAACACCACGCCGACGGCGAGCCCGAGGTTCACAAGCCTGTCAATCTCCTCCTGTTGCGACTGCATGTCGAACATCCCGAACGCCGCGATCGGGTCGCCCCCGTCGCCCGGGTTCACGATAAGACCTGCCGTGAACGTGAGGAACCCGTATTTGCTCTCGCGCTCGTAGGCCGACATCCCGCCGCCGTCGACGAGGGTCTCGAGCAGGTACTCAGGGATCTCGTTGAGGGCGAGCGTGCCGCCGCTCTCCGAGGTGCGCAGGTTGATGAGGATCGCGGGAACCGAGAACTCCTCGGCCGCGATAGCGAGATCGGTCTCCGTGGGGTTCTCGGGTAGCCCCTCGGCTGCGACCTTCGACTCAACCCGCAGCACGTCATAGATCGCCGCCTGCCGCGACTCCAAGATGATGAGCCGCGCGTTCCACACGAGCGCGCCCGCCGTCGTCGCGGCGACCCCCACCGCAACCGCGACGAGCGTGAGTGTGATGCGGGTGCGGAGGTTCGGCCGCCAGCGATGCCTCATCAGCCGAGCCGATACCCGAAGCCGCGCACGGTGCGCAGCAGCTGCGGCTCCGCCGGGTCAGCCTCGATCTTCTGCCGCAGCCGCTGGACCGCCGCGTTCACGAGCCGCAGATCTCCCGCCGCGGCGGTGCCCCACGCGCGGTCGAGCAGCTGTTCGCGGCTGAGCACCTGGCCCTGGTGTTCGAGGAGCACCATGAGCAGCCGCAGCTCGTTCGGCGACAGCTCAAGCTCGACCCCGTCGCGGGTGACCTCGAGCGACCCGAGGTCGACGCGCAGGCCCTCGTACTCAAGCACGGTCGCGGGCGCCGACTCCTGCGCCGCCGGCTGCCTGCTCCGCACCACGGCGCGAATGCGCGCCTCAAGCACGCCGGGCGAGACCGGTTTTACGACGTAGTCGTCGGCGCCCGAGTCGAGGCCGCCGATCACGTCGCCGTCGTCATCGCGCGCGGTAAGCATGATGATCGGCACATCGGAATCCTGCCGGATGTGCCTGCAGACGCTGAACCCGTCGATGTCCGGCAGCATGAGGTCGAGCAGCACGACGTCGGGTTCGTCGGCGATTGCCGCCCGCGCGCCACCGGCGCCCGTCCCCTCGATCTGCACGTCATGACCCCGCTGGCTCAGCGCGAGCCGGTACGCCTGCGCGAGCTCGGGGTTATCTTCGACCACGAGGATCTTCAGCATGCCTCTCCTATCAAGTCAGCTGCACGGCCCGCACGCTGCGCGCGAACGCGGCCTCCACCAGACGCGCAGTCAGCTCCGCAAACGTCACGCCGTCTACAGCAAACATACGCGGCACCTGCGAGTGCTCGGTCATTCCGGGCATCGTGTTGATCTCGTTGAAGATGATTTCCTCGCCCCGCACGAAGAAATCGACCCGCGCGACACCCGCGCAACCGACCGCGTCGTAGATCACGCGCGCGGCACGGCCGAGCGACTCCGCCACCGCAGGCGGCAGCTCGGCCGGCACCCGAAAGTCGGGCGCCTGGTCGTACTTCAAGGCCGTGTCGAACAGCTGCTGCGCGTCCTTCCCGATTTCGAGCGCAGGCGCGACGTGGATCTCCCCGCTCGCGAGCCGCATGACGGCGACATCGATCTCGCGGGCCGTCACGAACTCCTCGATGAGCACGCGCGGATCGTAGGCCTGCGCGGCCGCGATCGCCGAGCGAAGATCCTCCGCGCGCTCAACGCGCGCCGCGCCGTAGCTGGAGCCCGATGCGACCGGCTTCACCACGACGGGAAGCCGCACGGCAGCTGGGTCGCCGTGCTCGCTGGCACCGTCGATGAGCACGCCCGCCGCGGTCGCTACCCCGAGTTTCTCGGCGATGAGCTTCGCCGCCCACTTATCCATCGCAAGCGCGCCCGCGCGCACCCCCGAACCGACGTAGGGTACGCCGATCGTCTCGAGCAGGCCAGCAATCGTGCCGTCCTCTGTCCCCTCGCCGTGCAGCGCGGGGAACACGACGTCGCTCTCCCGCAAGCGTTGGATCGCCGCGGCGACCCCGAGCCTCGCGCCCGACGGCGTCTCCCAGCTGCCGTCACGCCGAATCGTCAGCCCGGTGACAAGGTGCCCGCTCGCGAGCAACGCGTCTCGCACTGCGGCGGCCGACCCGAGCGAGACGTCATGCTCGGAGTTCGCCCCACCCCCGATAACGAGGACATGCCTGGCCCGGCTCATCGCGCCCACCTCGCGTCAGAGGTACGCAGCACGCGGCTACTGCGCACGCCGAGCCGAGTCACGAGCTCGTGCTCGATCGTGCCCGACCATGCCGCCCACTCACGAACCGTCGGCTCGCCCCGGCCGCCCGGCCCCATCACGAGCGCGACGTCGCCGAGCTCCAGCTGCGCGTTTCCCACATCAACCACCACCTGATCCATCGAAATCCTTCCAACAATCGGGAACCGGTGCCCCCGAATACTCACCTCAGCGCGACCCTGCGCCGCGCGCGGTAGCCCGTCGCCGTACCCGAGCGGCAAAACCGCGAGCGTCGTCGCTTCGACGGTCGTGTAGTCGTGCCCATACCCCACACCGACGCCGCCCCCGACCCTGCGCAGCTGGGCGACGGGGGCGGTGAGCGTGAGCGCCGGTGTCAGCTCGGCGCGCCCGGCAGGGTCGATGCCGTAGAGGCCCGCGCCGATGCGACTCAGCGTGAAGCGCGAGTCGGGCCGGTGCAGCGCCCCGGCCGACGCCGCAAGGTGCAGCTCGCTCGGGGTGAGGCCCCGACGGTGCGCGGCGCGCACGCCGTTCACGAATCTCAAGCGCTCGATGTCGTTCTGCGCGCTCTCTGGGTCGTCCGCGCTTGAGAGGTGCCCCATGACGCCGACGACCCTCACCCGTCCGGCCTCCTCGAGCGCTCGCGCCGACTCACACAGTGCCGACCAGATCTCGGTGGGGGCGCCATCACGGGACATTCCGACGTCGAGGTGAAGGTGGACCCGCGCGGTGCCACCGGCTTCGCCCGCAGCGGCTGCGATCGCGTAGAGCTGCTCAAGGCTCGTGACCGCGACGTCGACCTGCTGAGCGGTCGCCGCCGCCCAGTCGGCATCGACGGGATTGAGCCAGCTGAGTATGGGCGCCGCGATCCCCTGCTCGCGGAGCCGGAGCGCCTCAGGGATCGTCGCGACCCCGATCCACGTCGCCCCGTTCGCAAGCGCGATCTCCGCGATGTCGCCGTGCCCGAAGGCGTCAGCTTTCACCACGGCCATCACCGGGGTTTGGGTGACCCAGCTGAAGTACCTGACGTTGTGAGCGATCGCCCGGCGGTCGACGAAGATCTCTGCGAGCCTGTGCTCGGCCGGGGGCATCCCCGTGCGCGGCGGGGCCACGGCGATCATGAGATCTCGCTCGCATCGGAGAGCATCGGGGGGCACTCGCCGCCCGGCGTTGTCGCCAGCTCGAAGTGCCAGCTCTCGTTCGCAAACACACGGCAGAGGCCATAGGCGTTGCCGTACTGCTCGATCCACAGCGCCGGGTCGACCCTGGCGATGTCAACGGCCTGGCCCGTGACGTGGTTTGACGCCTCTGGCGTGCTTACGAACTCCCGCGCGGCTTCCTCGCTGCCGTAGTCGTCGATCGCGTCCCGCAAGAGCAGCGCCTGGTAGTCGGAGCTGCGCCACCCTGACGTGAGCTCGATGACGATGCCGTCGGCCTCAGCGTCGGTTGCCGCAGCCTGAATTGCGTCACGCAGCGCTGGGTCAAGCCGCGCCACCGCCGGGTGCCCATCGTCGAACGGCGAAATCGGCTCGTACATGTCGATCGCACCGGTCTCGCCGTCGGCGGGTGCCGCCGCGTTTCCCAGCGGGCCGGCGTCGTTCGCACTCGCGATGCCCGGCAAGCTCGTCACTGAGGCCATCAGGGCGACGACGACCGCAACAGCGATTCCGGCGGCGGCGACGACCGCCGCGGAAATGGCGACGGCACGACGTCGCCGCTGAACCGCCGAAGAAGGGTAGGGAAAGCCGTGCTGCTTGGGGGAAACGTAGGTTTCTCGGGGAAGTCTCGTCACGGGTGTGCTCCTCTCGTGCCACCGAACTGGCCGCGAGCCCTGTGCGAGCCGCGTTGCACACAGCCTCTCGCCCCGCCGCGCGCGCTCTGGCACGGGACGGTTCGGTTCGGCGACGGGTGGCTGGGAGTTTGCTGCGAGCGTCTCAGTCTTGCCCCGGCCCGGGCCCTAGCCCAGTCGTCTGGCGGCTCGTCGAGCGATACTCGTCGAGGGCCTCAGAACCGCTCGTCAAGGATCGCGGGCAGCGTCAGGTCTCGCACGAACGCCACGGGCGACAGCTCGAGCAGGGTGCGCACGACCTTGACGACGTCGTGGACGGGAATGAGCGTGCCCGCCCCGCGCTCCGCCGCCTCCCGCTCGGGCACATCGAGCCCGTCCTCGGTGTTCAAGTAGCCAAGCTGCAACGTCGTCACGGCGAGCCGCTCGGCCCGGTACCCCTCGCGCAGCGCGTCGGCGATCCCATGGATGGCGTGCTTCGAGGCGCCGAACGCAACCTCGGGCCGCCCACTTCCCCGCAGCCCCGACGTCGAGCCGGTGATGATCACGCGGCGCTGCTCGTGGCGGAGCAGCGCAGGGAGCAGCCGCCGCAGCACGACTACGGCGGCCGTCACATTCGTCGTGATGAGCGTCTCGATCTCTGCGTCGTGTTCAGCCCCAGGAGCGGTGAAATCGTACGCGGCGCTAAAAGCGTCCCGCTCCCAGATCCCGACGTTCCAGATGATCGTGTCGACCTCGGGTCCCGCGCCCGCGGCGATACGCTCCGCGGCTTCGCTCGGCCGAGCGAGATCCGCCGCGATCCAGCGCGTCTCGCTCGTCTCGCCCTCGGGCACCGTTCGCGCGACCCCGACGACCTCGTGGCCCGCATGAGCGAGGCCTGCGGCGAGCGCGCGCCCCAGTCCACGGCTCGCTCCAACGATCAAGACTGACATGTGATCCCCCTCCTGTAGGTGTGGGTGCGCTCCCAAAAATGGCAGGGCGCGGCCGCCTCGTGAGCGACCGCGCCCTGCCCGCGCAGTGGGTGTTCCGTGCGCTTACTTCTGGACAGCCGCGAACCGGCGCGCAACGTCCTCCCAGTTCACGAGGTTCCAGAAGGCCTTCACATAGTCGGCGCGCACGTTCTCGTAGTCGAGGTAGTACGCGTGCTCCCACACGTCAAGCTGCAGCAGCGGGGTGACGCCGAGCGGCGCGTTGCCCTGCTGGTCAAACAGCTGGAAGATCACTGGGCGCTTCCCCAGCTCATCCCACGCGAGCACCGACCAGCCCGAGCCCTGCACGCCCATGGCCGTGGCGGTGAAGTGCGCGCGGAACTGCTCGATCGAACCGAAGTGCGTGCCGAGCGCCTCTGCGAGGTCGCCCTCGGGCTCGCCGCCGCCGTTCGGCGACAGGTTCTCCCAGAAGATGCTGTGGTTGATGTGGCCACCGAGGTTGAACGCGAGATCCTTCTCAAGCTTGTTCACGTTCGCGAGGTTGCCTGACTCGCGGGCCTCCGCGAGCTGCTCGAGCGCGGTGTTCGCGCCCGTCACGTACGCCTGATGGTGCTTCGAGTGGTGCAGCTCCATGATGCGGCCCGAGATGTGCGGCGCGAGCGCGCTGTAATCGTAGGGCAGGTCGGGGAGAGTGTAAACAGACATGGTGTTCCTTTCGGTTATGGGTATTAGAGTCGCTCGCCGAGCGCCGTGAACGCACGATCTCGGTAGGCCATCGGCACGCTCGCCGCAGGATCCTCCGGCCCGGTGTGAATCTCGAGCACCTCGGCGACGACGAGCATCGAGTCGCCGACCGCGATCTGCTGCATCGTGCGGGCGCGGAGCGCAACGCGGGCGTGCGGCAGGTGCGGTTCACCGGTCTCGAGCGTCGTCCACCCCTGCGCGGGGGTGAAGCGCTCGCCGCCGGAGACTGCGAACTCTTGGGCGATACCCGCGTGCGCAGCATCGAGGAGGTGCACAAGAAAGGTGTCAGCGGCGAGGATGAGGCCAGCGCTGCCCGTCGTGCGCGTCACCGAGAAGACGAGGGCAGCGGGGTCAACCGCGACTGAGGCGACGCTCGACGCGGTGAGGCCGACCGGCCCTTCCGGCGTCTGGGCGGTGATGAGGGCGACGCCGGCGGGGTGGTAGCGAAACGCGGCTTTGAACTCGTTCGCGAGGGTCGCGTCGGTTGTCTGTGCTTCCTGGACAGCCTGGGCCTTCTGGGTTGTCTGTGCTTCCTGGATCGAGTGTGTCATCGGCTGCGCTCCATCTCTCGTGCGTGGTCAAGCAGCTCGGCGCGATTCACGATCTTCGTGCGTTCGCGCCCGCGTTCTTCGCCGAGCCGTCGCTCAGCCTCGTCGATGCGCAGCCAGCCGTCCCAGCCGACAGCGGCCGTGAGCCGCTCACGCAGTGCGTCGGCAGCCCCAACCGGTGCGACGTCGGGCCGCTCGGCGAGATCTTCGAGCAGGCTCGAGATGGCCTCGGCGGCATCAGATTTTGTCGAGCCGATCAGCCCGACGGGCCCGCGACGGATCCACCCGGTCGCGTACAGGCCAGGGATCGCGGCCCCGTCGCTGCCCAAGACACGGCCAGCGGCGTCAGGGATCGTGCCGCTCACCTCGTCGAACGGCACCCCGGGCACGGGCGTCGACCGGTAGCCGATGGTGCGGTACACGGCGCCGACGTTGTGGGTGACTGTCTCTCCCGTTCCGGTGACTCGGCCGAGCTCGTCCGGGGTCGTCCGCTCCATCTCGATCGCGGTCACGCGCTCGCTGCCGGCGTCCCCTGCCCCGATGATCTGCGCGGGCTGCTGGTAAAAGTGCAGGTGAACGCGCCGGGCCGCGGTGCGGGTCGCGGGGTCAGTGTTCGCCCACTCAGCGAGCGTCTTCATGATGATGCGGCGCTGGTTGAACTGCGCGATCATGCGCTCTGCGTGCTCGTCGAGCTCCATGTCGGCGGGGTCGACGATGACGTCGACATCGTCCCTGGCGCCGAGCTCACGCAGCTCCATCGGAGAGAACCGCACGTCGGCGGGGCCGCGCCTGATGAGCAGGTGCAAGTCGCGCACCGGGTTCTGCCGGAAGGCCGCCTCGACGTGGTCGGGAATGTCGGTCTGTGTGAGCTGGTGTGGCTGGGTAATGATCATCCGGGCGACGTCGAGTGCGACGTTGCCCGCGCCAATCACGGCCACCGACTCGGCGTCGAGCTGCCACTCCTGGGGCGCGTCGGGGTGCCCGTCGTACCAGGCGACGAAGTCGGCGCCGCCGAACGACCCGGGCAGGTCTGCCCCGGGGATGTTCAGGTCGACGTCGCGGTCGGCTCCGGTCGAGATCACGACGGCGTCGTAGGCCTCGCGCAGCTCATCGATCGTGACGTCGGTGCCAATCTCCACGTTGCAGATGAGGCGGATGCGCGGGCTTTCGAGCACGTCGTGCAGCGCGTCCTGGATCTTCTTGATGCGGGGGTGGTCGGGCGAGACGCCGTACCGCACGAGCCCGTAGGGCGCGGGGAGTTTCTCAAAGAGATCGATCTCAACGGTCTCGTCTCGCCCCTGCAGAATGTCGGCTGCGTAGACGCCGGCGGGGCCGGCTCCGATGATAGCGACGGTTCGATGTGGCGTCATGCCAGTGCACTCTCCTGAGGTGGTAGGGCCGCGATAAAGGGATGGTCTCCGGGGATGGGGCCGGTGCGGGCGGCGCCACCCGGGGCTCCGACGGCGTCGAAGAACTCGACGTTTGCACCGTAGTACTCCTGCCACTCGCCCGGCAGGTCGTCTTCGTAGTAGATCGCCTCGACCGGGCACACCGGCTCGCAGGCCCCGCAGTCGACGCACTCGTCAGGGTGGATGTACAGCATCCGATCCCCCTCATAGATGCAGTCGACGGGGCACTCGTCGATACAGGCTTTGTCCTTGAGATCTACGCACGGCAGCGCGATGACGTATGTCACGGCTATCCCCCTCGTCCAGCATTCGGCCCTCACATTTCGAGGGCACATCAGCTATGCTAAAACCTCAACCTTGGTTGAGGTCAAGGCCCGCGTGTTGGAGGCGATGATGGAACCGGCCCACTCCCCCGAAGAACTACTCAGCATCGGCGAGATGAGCCGCCGCACTGGCGTCCCCGTGTCTGCCCTGCACTACTACGAGCGAATGGAACTCATCGCGTCGCAGCGCACGGCTGGCAACCAGCGCCGCTTCCCGAGGTACATGCTGCGCCGCGTCGCACTCATCTCGGTAGCGAAGCGGCTCGGGATCCCGCTCGAGGACGTGCGCGAAGCGTTCGCGGACGTTCCGCTCTCGAGCCCACCAACGCACGAGGATTGGCAGCGCGCCTCCCGCGAGTGGAAGAAGGTGCTGGAGCAGCGCAGGAAGGGCATCGAGCAGCTCGAGAAAGAGCTCACGGGCTGCATCGGCTGCGGCTGCCTCTCAATGAAGGCATGCTCGCTGCTCAACCCCGACGACGCGCTCGGCGACACGGGCGCGGGGGCTCGCCGCATCCCCGTGTAGGGAGCCCCTCACACAGCCCAGCCCAGCCCCTGCCCAGCCCAGCCCAGCCCAGCCCCAGCCCAGCCCCAGCCCTGGGCCCAAGCCCCCAAAGCTCCCAACCCCCAGACGCTGCGTATGGGATCAACGCTTCCTATGCCGATCCTGGCTTGCTTGGGGATACCTTGCGCCGAATGCATACGGTGCGGTCTACGCGGCTGTGATCCGCGCACGGGTGGGCTGTCACTTTGCGCGGTTCGAGGCAAAGTCTCAGTTTTCCTGCCCTCCGAGTTTTCTATGATCGATGCATGGATGATTGTCATAGACCCAGGCTCACCCCAACCAGGCCGCAGAGCGCGGACCGAAAGCGGGGTGAGCATTGAGTTCCGAACTCTGGGGCATCGCCATCGGCGTGATCCTCACCGTGGGCACCGGGTTCTTTGTGGCCTCGGAATTCGCCCTCGTCAATCTCAACCGCAGCGACCTTGAGCGCCGCCAGGCGGCCGGCGAGAAGGGCCTCGGCTTCACGATCTCCGCGCTCCGCGTCACCTCGACGCACCTGTCGAGCGCGCAGCTCGGCATCACCCTCACGACGCTGCTCGCGGGCTTCACGTTCGAACCCGCCATCAGCTCGCTGCTGCGTGAGCCGCTGAGCAGCATCGGCATCCCCGCGGCGCTTATCCCTGGCGTGGGGGCGGTCGTCGCGATCACCCTCGCAACCCTGTTCTCCATGATCATCGGCGAGCTGGTGCCCAAGAACTTCGCCCTCGCGGTCCCCCTCGCCACAGCCAAGATTGTCGTGCCATTTCAGCTGGCCTTCACGTTCGTGCTGAAGCCCGTGATCCTGCTCTTCAACGGCACCGCGAACCGCGTGATCCGCTCATTCGGCATTGAGCCGAAGGAGGAGCTGTCGGCCGCCCGGAGTGCCGAGGAGCTCGGGTACCTCATCCGCCGCTCGGCGACCGAGGGGCTGCTCGACGCGAGCGACGCCGACATTCTCCACCGGACGCTCACGTTTTCGGAGCGCACAGCCGACGAGGTGATGACACCGCGCGTTCGCGTCGCGGCACTTCCCCGCACCGCCACGGTACAAGATGTGATCGACGCGTCTGTCGCGACGGGCCACTCGCGCTTCCCGGTGTACGGGGACGATATCGACGATGTGATCGGGATCGCCCACGTGAAGTCAGCCTTCGCCGTTGACGACGAGCGACGGGGCGACGCCCCCATCACTTCGATCTCGTCGGAGCTCCTGCGAGTTCCCGAATCCGCTGGCGCGGATACCTTGCTCGGCACGCTGAAGGGGCGCGGCTACCAGATCGCCGTCGTCGTCGACGAGCACGGTGGCACGGCCGGCATCGTCACCCTCGAGGACCTCATCGAGGAGCTTCTTGGCGAACTCCTCGACGAGCACGACGACCCGTCGACCCTGCACGAGGGCATTGTCTCGGAGGGTGACGCCGTCGTCTTCGACGCGTCCCTCAGGCCCGACGAACTCTGGTCGCGCGCACAGATCCGGGTCCCTGAGAGCGACGAGTACGACACTGTCGCCGGGTTCTTCCTCACCGAACTCGAGCGCATCCCAGAAGTCGGCGAGACTGTCGACATCGAAGGCGGCAAGCTCGTCGTCGAGTCGGTGGCGGGCGCCCGCCTTGAGCGGCTGCGTTTCGTCCCTTCCGACGCCCCGCATGACCATGCCCGCACAGCAACACCCAAGAACACCACGGAGCACGCACGATGAGTGAATACATTCCCGGCCTCGTCTGGCTGTTCGTGCTGCTCGCAGTGAACGCCTTCTTCGTTGGCGCCGAGTTCGCGGTGATCTCCGCCCGCCGCTCGCAGATCGAGCCGCGAGCTGCGGCCGGCAGCCGCTCGGCGAAGACCACGCTGTGGGCGATGGAGCACGCGACGCTCATGCTCGCGACGAGCCAGCTCGGCATCACGGTGTGCTCGCTGCTCATCCTCAACGTCTCCGAACCCGCGATCAAGCACCTGCTTGAGGTGCCGCTCGCGTGGACCGGCCTGACCCCCGCGATGGTGACCGGCGTTGCATTCGGTATCGCGCTCGCCCTCGTCACGTTCCTACACGTCGTCTTTGGCGAGATGATCCCGAAGAACATGGCGTTCTCGGTGCCGGATCGCGCGGCCCTCATCCTTGCGCCCCCGCTGGTGTTCGTGTCGCGCATCGTGAGCCCACTCATTCGCGCGTTGAACTGGGTGGCGAACGGCATTCTCAGGCTCTTCCGGGTCACCCCGAAAGACGAGGCGACGAGCGCGTTTACCCTCGACGAGGTCGCGAACATCGTCGAGCAATCGACGCTAGAGGGGACGCTGCTCGATGCCTCGGGCACGGTCACCGCGGCGTTCGAGTTCACCGAGAAGACCGCGGGCGAAGTGGTGCTGCCGTTCTCGTCACTCGTCGTGCTGCCCGCGCAGGCCACCCCGCGTGACGTGCAGCTCGCGGTCGCGAAGCACGGCTTCTCGCGATTCGTCATTGCGGCGCCCGCCGGAGCTCCGACGCAGTACGTTCACATCAAGGACGTGCTTGACCTCAGCTCCGCGGAGCATCGGGATCAACCGGTGCCCGCGGACAGGCTCCGCGACCTCGTTGATGTTGCGGCCGCCGCAGAGGCCGAGGAGGCGCTGAGCGTGCTCCGCGCGAGCGGCAGCCACCTGGCTCGCGTCACTGATGCGAACGGTGAGCCCGTCGGCATCCTCTTCCTCGAAGACATCATCGAGGAACTCATTGGTGAGGTGCAGGACGCGGCTCAGCGCTAGCTCTCCCGGCCTTTCGAACCGTAGACCTGCGATCGGCTCAAGATATGCCAACCCTGTAGCGGGGTGGGCGTAACTTGGGCCGATCGCATACGGATGGGCTGGTGGCGGGCGGCGGGAGCGCTGGTGGCGGGCGGCGGGAGCGCTGGTGGCGGGCGGCGCGAGCGCCCTACCCCCACAGGTCGAAGCCGAGCTTCACAATGAGCGCCGCGACGATGACGAGAAACAGGACCCGCACGAAGCGCGCCCCTCGGGCAATCGCCATCTTTGAGCCGAGCACGCTGCCCGCCACGTTCGCCGCCGCCATGAGCAGCCCGAGCGGCCACAGCACCACCCCGAGCGGAATGAACAGCAGCAGCGCGCCGAGGTTGGTCGCGAAGTTCACAATTTTCGCCTGCGCGCTCGCCATGAGGAAGTCGTAGCCGAGCAGCCCGACGAGTGCGATGACCAGGAACGTTCCCGTGCCCGGCCCGATGAGGCCGTCGTAGAACCCGATCGCCGCCCCAGCAACACCCGCGAGGACCACGTGCTTCGCGCCCGAATACTTGAGCTTTGTCACCGCGCCGAGGGCTGGCTTGAAGATTGTGATGAGCGCCACCACGACGAGCGCGATCATGATGATCGGAGTGAAGACCTCCGAGGGCAGGAAGGCGGCGAGCGAGGCACCCCCGACCGCGGCAAGCAGCGCGATCACGGCCATGGGCAAGGCGGTCTTCAGGCTCGGGCGCACGCTGCGGTAATAGCTCACGCTGCTCGCCGCCGTCCCGAACACCGACGCGAGCTTGTTCGTCGCGAGGGCCTGAACGGGCGCGATACCGGGAACGAGCAGCAGGGCGGGGAGCTGGATGAGCCCGCCGCCACCGACCACCGCGTCGACCCAGCCCGCGGCGAAGGCTGCGAGCAGCAGCAAGACGAGGCCGCCCCAGTCGAGCCCCTCGGGCATGAGCGTGAGTGACAGTGCCATCTGGCTCATGCGGTGTGACCTCTCAGCGTGTGGGGGTGGAATTCTGGGCAGAGCGAAACGGGCCCCGCATCGCGGAGCCCGTTGTCGCTATCTTCCGCCCTGTACCGAGAGTACCTCGGTGACGGTGCCGCCCTCGTGCATGCGCGGGTCTGGCCCGCCCTGCACAAGACCCGGCCCGATTGAGAGGCCCGCATCGCCCGTACCGCGGCTGCCGCTGCGCAGGCGCCGTTCGAGGTAGTGCGCGATCCCGGAGAGGATGAAGCACATCACGATGTAGATGCCGCCTATCACGAACGCCGACTGCAAGAGTGGCCGACCAAACTGCACGTTCGAGCTGAACTGCTTCGCAAGGTACAGCAGTTCGGGGTAGGTGATGATGAACCCGAGCGCCGTATCCTTCATCGTCACGACGAGCTGGGACACGATGACAGGAAGCATCGCCCGCACCGCCTGCGGCATCAGGATGAGGCGCATCACGCCGCTCTTGCGCAGGCCGATCGCGTAGCCCGCCTCTTTCTGGCCACGCGGCAGCGACTCAACGCCCGCGCGAATCACTTCGGCGAGCACGGAGCCGTTGTAAACGATGAGCGCGATGACGACCGCCCAGTACGGGTCCATTTTCACGCCGACCGAGGGCAGACCGTAGTAGAGGAGCATCATCATGATGAGCACGGGCATTGCGCGGAACAGCTCGGTCACCGCAGTGACGGGCACCCGCACCCACCTGTGGTCGGAAAGCCTGCCAATGGCGAGTACGAACCCGACCACGAGGCTGCCGACCGCGGCGACGCCGAATGCCGCAAGCGTCTTGCCGAGCGCGGCGAGAATCTGCTCCCAGATCGTCGAGTAGGTGAAGAGCCCCCACTTCTGCGCGGTGAACTGGCCGGTCAGGTAGAAGCGGTAGAGCACGAAGCCGAGGATCGCGGCAACAACCACGATCGTGAGCACCGCGAGCACGCGGTTGCGTCGAATCGCTTTTGGACCGGGAACGTCGTACAGCACTGAGGCGGTCATCGCGCGATCCTCCATTTCTTCTCAAGCCGGTTTTGCACGAGGCTCAGCAGCATGACCATCGCGACGAAGACTGCGGCGACCCAGAGCAGCACCTCCATGGGGCTGCCGGGGCGGTCGCCCGAGTCGTTGATCGCGGCGCGCAGCTGCGCGAGCTCGGCGATCGAGAAGCCTGCGGCAACCGTTGTGTTTTTCAGGAGCGCGATGAACACGCTCATCATTGGCGGCACGACCGAGCGGAACGCCTGCGGCAGAATCACGCTGGTCATGACCTGCCCGAACGGGAGGCCGATGGCGCGAGCCGCCTCGGCCTGCCCGACGGGCACCGTGTTGATGCCGGCGCGTAGCACCTCCGCGACGTAGGTGGCGGTGTAGACACCAATCGCGATGATGCCGAGCACCGTCAGGTTCATCCGGCCAAGCCCGAGAGCCGGGTAGCCGAGCACGAAGAAGAAGAACACGAGCGTCAGCGGCGTATTGCGAATGAGGTTCACGTACGCGGTACCGACGCCGCGCGCGATGGGCACGGGCGATACTCGCATCGCCCCGACGATCAGGCCGAGCACGAGGGCAATAGCCCCGCCGCCGAAGAACACGAGCAGCGTGTTCCCGATCGCGGTCCCCCAGAGATCCAGGTTCCCGAAGATGACGTCCATTCGTCTTCCTTCTGTGAAGAGAGTGCCCGGGGGCGGGGGTTCCGCCCCCGGGCGTTACTGCGGATGAAGCGTGGCTTAGTACGCGTCGACCTTGGGCTGGTCGACCTTGATGCCCGACTGGCCGAGGTTCTGGTCGAAGATCTTCGTCCAGATGCTGCCGCCGTCGGTGAAGAGCTCGTTGATGTGCGCGCGGAACGCGTCGTCGCCCTTCGCGAGGCCGACACCGTACTGCTCCTCGGTGAAGACCGGGCCGCTCGTGACCTTAAGGTCATCGGGCTGCTGCGCCGCGTAGCCGATGAGGATCGCCTGGTCGGTGGTGACCGCGTCGACCTGACCGTTCACGAGGTTCTCAACGCAGGCCGAGTACAGGTCGAACTCCTGCGGCTTGATCTCCTTGAAGTTCTCCTTGATGTTCTGGATCGGGGTCGACCCGGTCGCGGAGCAGACGGTCTTGCCGTTCAGGTCTTCGAGCTTCTGGTAGTCGGTGTCGTCCGAGCGGACGAGCAGGCCCTGGCCGGTGATGAAGTACGGGCCGGCGAAGTCGATCTCCTGCTTGCGCTTGTCGTTGATCGAGTAGGTGCCGACGTAGTAGTCGACGTCGCCGTTCACGATCGCCTGCTCGCGGTTTGCGGACGCGATCGCCTTGTACTCAATCTTGTCTTCGTCGAACCCGATCGAGGCCGCAATCCAGCGCGCGATGTCGACGTCGAACCCGGTGCGCTCCTTCGTGACGTTGTCGTAGTAGCCGAGGCCGGGCTGGTCTTCCTTGACGCCGATGACGACCTTGCCGCGCTCTTCGATCTTGTCGAAGGTCGGGCTGCCCTCGAGGGTGAAGCCCTCGGCAACCGTCCACGGGGTGCTCGTCTCGGCCGGGGCGGTAGTGTCGCCGCCCTCGGGAGCCGTCGGGCTGCCGCTGTTGCAGCCGGTCAGCGCCAGCGCTGCCGCCGCAACCAGACCAGCCGCTGCAAAAGCTTTCTTGAATCGCATGTGCGTTCCTTTCGGTGGGGGTTCCGGGTCGCCCGGTACGGGCGGCCCGGCTGGTTAGTTCGTGATGAGCTTCGACAGGAAGTCTTTTGCCCTGTCGCTCTCGGGGTTCGTGAAGAACTCGTCGGGGGTCGCCGACTCGATGATCCGGCCATCGGCCATGAACACGACGCGATCCGCGGCCTTACGCGCGAACCCCATCTCGTGGGTGACCACGACCATGGTCATGCCCTCCTTCGCGAGGCCGACCATCACGTCGAGCACCTCGTTGATCATCTCGGGGTCGAGTGCGCTCGTGGGCTCGTCGAACAGCATCACCTTGGGGTGCATTGCGAGAGCGCGCGCGATCGCGACACGCTGCTGCTGGCCGCCGGAGAGCTGCGCGGGCAGCTTCGATGCCTGCTTGTCGACGCCGACGCGGGTGAGCAGCTCCATCGCCTCGCGGTTCGCCTCGGCCTTCGATTTGCCGAGCACCTTGATGGGTCCGAGTGTGACGTTCTCAAGGATTGTGAGGTGCGCAAACAGGTTGAACGACTGGAACACCATCCCGACCTCGGCGCGGAGCTTCGCAAGCCCCTTGCCCTCGGCCGGGAGCTCCTTGCCGTCGATGCGGATCGAGCCGCTCGTGATCGTCTCGAGCCGGTTGATTGACCGGCAGAGCGTCGACTTGCCTGAGCCCGATGGGCCAATCACGACGACGACCTCGCCACGGTCGACCGTGAGGTTCACGTCGGTCAGCGCCTGAAAATCACCGTAGTGCTTCTGCACGTTCTCGACGACGACCAGCGGTTCGCTCGCACTCATCTATGTTCCACCTTTGGATCCTGACCGCGAGCGCGGGCTGCGCTGCGTCGGCACACTGCTTGGGTTGCCAGGTTCGAAGAGCGAGTCGCTTGCTCGTCCTTGAACCGATCAGCCCCACGCTAGTGAGCGCGAATCTCCAAAGTCACGGGCGTTGAGGGTATCTTGAGGCTCGTCTTGAGCTTCTCTTGAGGTTCAGCGGCGGCGAGCGCCGCCTGCGCGAGGGCCCCCTGCGGCTAGTGGCGGCTCTCGACGTAGTACTTCGCGGCCCCCTGGTGGAGCGGCAGCGGGCTCGTGAAGATCGCCTGTCGCCGGTCGAGTAGCGCGGCGGCGGGGACGGTGCGGGCGATGTCGGTGCGCGACTCGAACAGGGTGCGCGCGACCTCGTAGACGAGGCGCTCGGGCGCATCGGCGGCCGCGACAAGGTAGTTCGGGATCGTCATCGTCTCGACCGGTTCAGCCGCTCCGTAGGTGCCGACCGGGAAATCGGAGAGCCGATAGACGCCGGCGTGGCCCGAGTTCACCTTCTCAACGGTCTCGGGCCGGATCGGTAGCATCCGCAGCGGGGTTGTCTTCGACAGCTCTTGGATGCCGGGTGTCGGCACGCCGCCCACCCAGAAGAACGCGTCGATGTCGCCGCGAGCGAGCGCAGCAACCGAATCGTCGAGCCCGAGACGCACGGGCACAAAGTCGCCCTCATCGATCCCGGCGGCGCGCAGCACGCGATCGGAGATGACGGTGACACCGGAGTTCACCTCGCCGACGGAGACGCGTAGCCCCGCGAGGTCAGGGATATGCTCGGCCGGTGACTCCTCGGGCACGACCACCTGCACGTACTCGTCATAGACCCTGGCGACCCCCTGGACAGGAAGCGGCACGTCGAAGGCCCCGACACCCGAGATCGCATCTGCGGCCGCGTCGGCCTGCGCGAACCCGAGAATCGCCTCGCCCCTGCCGACCCGCAAGAGATTGTCAACGGAGCCTCCGCTCGTCGCGACGACGGCGTCGAGCCCCTCGCCACGGAGCTCGCCCGCGAGGGCGCCGCCGTACGAGTAGTAGATCCCTGTCGACGCGCCGCCCGCGATCACAAGCTGCTCCGCGTTGTTCGCCGCGGCGCTGCAGCCCGAGAGCGCAAGCGTCAGCGCCGCGAGCCCGCCCAAGAGGGCGCGGCTCGTGGCCCGCGGTGAGAGCCTTCGCTCCCCGTCGCCCCTACGCACGCTCGCCCCCGCTCTCGCTCGCGCCCGGCAGGATGAGCTCAACTTCGAGACCGCCACCCGTTGGCGACGACAACCGCAGCCGCCCGCCGAGCGTGTGCAGCAGGTCAGAGGCGATGGCGAGGCCGAGCCCCGACCCCGGCACGTTCTGATCTTGCGGGCTGCGCCAGAACCTCGCGGTCGCCTGCTCGAGCTGCTCGGGTTCAAGCCCCCGGCCCCGATCCCGAACCGAGATCACGTGCTCGCCCTCCCGCGTCGTCACCGAGAGGTCGATCGCGCTTCCGCGAGGCGCGAACTTCAGCGCGTTGTCGATGATCGCGTCGAGCGCGGTTTCGACTGCCATGCGGTCGGTGACGGCCCACACGTCGCCCACGGCCCGCGTGTGAAACACCACCCACGAGTCGGCGGCGCGCTCGTGCCAGCCGGCCGCGCGATCCTCCGCGAGCGCCGCGAGGTCGACGGCGACGAACGCCGAGTCTGACTTCCCATCGCGCGCGACGTTCAGCAGCGTGTCGAGGATGCGGGTCATGCGCCGGCCCTCTTCGCGGGCGTGCTCGACGTCGTCGATCCACCCCTCGTCGAGCCCCGTGGCGAGGTATTCGACCCGCATGAGGAGCGCGCCGAGCGGGTTACGCAGCTCATGCGAAGCGTTCATGACGAACTCCTGCTGCCGCGTCATCACGCGCTCGATCTCGTCGGCCATCTGGTTAAACATGCGCACCATGCGCCGCGCCTCGGGCGGCCCCGTCTCGTCGTCAATACGCGCGCCCATCTCGCCGTGCTCGATCGCGGCCATCGCGGCGTCGAGCCGGTGCAGCGGCCGCAGCACCCAGCTCGCGAGTCGATACACCGCCCACACGAGCGCGAGGATGATCAGGCCGCTCACGATCACGAGCGCGCTCCACTGGGTGAGGATCGCGCGCCGCGGCCCATCGGTGCTCGCCGAGATGTGCACCGCACCAATCACGCTGCCGTCGTCAAAGACGGGCTCGACGATGACGGTCTCGCCCTTCACCCAGGGGAGCATCTCCCCCGCGGGCTCGCCGCGCCGCCCCGAGAGCGCGAGGTTCACCTGACTCGTCGTTTCCTCGGACAGCGTTGGGGTTCGCACGCTCGCGGCCCACGGCGCACCCGAGCGGTCATAGACGACGACCTCGGCGTCGTACAGCGAGCCATACCGCCGCAGCTCCGTCTCGATCATGGCGGGATCGCCCGCCCGCAGCGCCTGGCTCGCGCCCGTCGTAAAGTAGCTGAGGTCGCTGAGCAGCTGCGAGGTGACCTGCTGCTGAATCGACCGTGCGGCGCTCCAGCCGTACGCGCCGCCGAGCGCCACGAGGATGATCGTCATCGGCACCAGAAAGACGATGAAGAGCCGCCTGCGCACGGGCTATCCGGCCGTCAACCGATAGCCGACGCCGCGCACGGTCGCGATGAGCGAGGGCCGGTTCAGCTTGCGCCGAATCGAGGCGACGTGCACCTCGAGCGACCTACTGAAGCCCGTCCAATCGGTTCCCCACACCTCACGGATGAGCCGATCGCGGGGGGTCACGACACCCGGGTAGCGCGCGAGCACCGCGAGAATGTCGAACTCTTTCGGGGTGAGCTCGACCGGGGCGCCCTCGGCGAGCACGAGCCGGTTCGCGAAATCAATGTACAGACCGTCGAGTTCGACGTTCGAGCTCTCGTCGGGTGAGGGCGCGGCCGAACGGGCGCGCCTAGTGACCGCTTCGATACGGGCGATGAGCTCGCGCACGTCGTAGGGTTTCACGACGAAATCGTCGGCGCCGGCATGCAGCCCCTTGATGCGCGACTCGACGTTCGAGCGGGCCGTCGCAATGATGATCGGCACGCTGCTCACGCCGCGGATACGCCGGCACACGTCGAGGCCATCCATGTCAGGGAGCCCGAGGTCAAGGATCACTGCCTCGGTGTCTTGCCCCACCGCTTCGATGCCCGACGCGCCATCGGCCGCTCGGTGCGTCGTGTACCCCGCCTGCCGCAGATAGGCGCTCAGCGCCTCGGCGACGCGGGCGTCGTCTTCTACGATCAGGATGTTCATGGGGTCTTCCTCAAGCGTTCAGTGACCGGGTGGGATGCGAGCCTCAAGCGTAGTCCGTTCGGGGCGTCTCCTTTTTCTTTTCCTCCCCGAGCCTAGCGACCGTGCGCCCTGTCGACGGAAGCGGCCGCCGCAGCGAAGTGGGCGACGAGGCGGGCCGTGAGCTCGGCGGCTCGCTGCCACGGAACCGTGTGACCCATGCCCGGGATCGCGTACATGCTCGCGCCGGGGATCGCGGCTGCGGTCGCGACGCCACCGGAGATACCGATCAGCGGGTCGGCGTCACCGTGGGCGACGAGCGTCGGCACTCGCAGGGCGCGCAGCCTCTCGGTGCGGTCGCCGTCCGATTGGATCGCCGCGAGCTGCCTCGCCGTGCCTGCCGGCGAGAGCCCGCGATCCCACGCCATCTCAGCCGTCTGTCGAGCGCGCTCGGGGTCGGCGAAAAACGGCCCGGCGAGCGCCTCGTGGTAGCGCTGCGCGTACGCGAGGTAGGCGTCGCGACTGTCGGTCGGGGCAGGTGTGAGGAACACCCATTTGCTCGCCTGTTCGGGGCGGCCAACCTCGCGGGCCCCCGTCGTTGACATGAGCGACGTGAGCGACCTCACGCGCTCGGGGGCGAGCATCGCGAGATGCTGCGCGAGCATCCCGCCCATCGACATACCGACGACGTGCACGGGGCCAGGGTTGGTGTGGGCGGCGTTGGGGTCGAGCGTTTCGAGCAGATCGCGCAGGTCGGTCGCCATGTCGGCGAGGCTGTAGTCCGTGGGGATGCTGTCGTTCATGCGCGACCTGCCCGCGTCACGGTTGTCGGCGGCGAGCGTCGCGTACCCGGCTTCATGGAGCCCGGCGATGAGCTCGGGCGACCAGTCGGTGCGCTGCATCGACAGCCCCGCGATGAGCAGCACCGTGCCGTTGCGGGCTTCCCCCGTGAGTGAGTAGTTCAGCGTGCCGCTGGGAATCTCAGAAAACTCACCGCCGTCTGGTTCGAGCAGCTCCCGCAGTCGCCCTTCGTCACTGATGCGCGTCATTGCGATCCGGCTCCTTTCGGCCTCACTGCGGGCGGGCTCGCCGACAGGTGTACTTCGACTCTGCCTCACTCGGCTCGGAGAACGCCGAGCGGCCTCAGCGTGGCGGGATTCTGCCGGCGGGGCTCGTCTCAGGGGCTTGCCTCAAGAGCCGCTTCGAGCTCGGCGAGTGACGGGAGGTCTGCCCCTCGGCGCGCGACCGTGAGGCCTGCCGCGACCGCCGCCCGGCGGCCGAGCGCCCGGAGTTCTGCCGTGTCAAGGAGCGGGATGGCTTGGGGCGTCAGCGACGCGAGACTCTGTATCAGCGCCGCGGTGAAGCTGTCGCCGGCACCAATCGTGTCGACGACGCCCACTCGTTTCGCGGCAACCCGCACCATTTCGGAGTCGGTTGCGAGGGTTGCGCCGTCGGCCCCTCGGGTGATCGCGGCGAGGCCCGCACCAAGCTCAAGGATCCGGCGCAGCACCCCCTCCTCCGATTCCCCGGGGTACAGCCAGCCAGCGTCCTCGTCCGAGAGTTTCACGATGTCGGCAAGGGCAACGAGCCCCTCAAAGCGCTCCCGCACCGGGCCCGGCTCCCCGACGAGGGCGGGTCGGATGTTCGGGTCGAAGATTGTGAGGCGGCCCGCCTCGCGGGAGCGGCGCGCGAGTTCACGCACGGTGTCGGCCCCCGGCTGCAGGAATGCGCTGTACGAGCCGATGTGCAGCACTTCGGACAGGGCGACGTCTTCCTCTGGCGGCAGGTGCCAGGCCACGTCGAAGCGGTAGGTCGCGTCGCCCGACTCATCGATCAAGGCCTCAGCGGTCGGGGTGCGGGCCGCGCTCAGCGACCCCGGCAGCACAGTGACGCCCGCCGCGCTCAGGCGTTCGACAACCACCTCACCGTCGCCGTCGCGCCCGATGCATCCCAGGAAGGCAGTGTCGACCCCGAGCCGGGCTACCCCGAGCGCGACGTTCGCCGGGCTACCGCCGGGCACGCGCTCGGTGCGCCCATCGGCGTGCAACACGACGTCGATGAGCGCCTCACCGACGACGGTCACACGCGGCGTCACCGACCCCGCGTTCCCGAAATACCCCACGCAGCTGCCCTCCTGGGCATGAGCTTACGCGCCGGCGACCGCGTTCAGCTCTGCTCGCTCGCGCAACTTCTCTGAGAGGCGTGCCGCCGCCGCTTCAACAGCGGCGTCATGCGAAACGAGAATAGGCTTCGCGTCGACCAGGCGCCCATCCGATCCGTACGACTCCCGCGGCAGCGTGAGCTCGACGTTGGGCGCGACAATGTCAAGGCCGATGAACTCGAGCACGCTGCGCAGCTGCGCAGCAGCTGCTCCGCCGCCGTGCCCGCCGTAGCTCACCACGAACGTCGGCTTTGCCTTCCACTCGTGGAAGAGGAAGTCGATCGCGTTCTTCAGCGCGGCCGGGTACCCGCCGTTGTACTGCGGGGTCAAGAACACGACCGCGTCGCTCTCCGAGATGGTCGCGCTCCACGCTTTGGTGTGGTCGTGCTCGTACTGACCGATCGCGGGCATCAGCGGCTCGTCGAGCAGCGGGAGGCCAACCTCTGCAAGGTCGACGATCTCCACGCGGGCGCCAGTCGCCTCAGCCAGCGCGGGTGCGAGGGCCGCCGCGAGCTGATCGCCAACGCGCACCGGGCGTACGCTTCCGACGATAATCTTGATGAGCGGCTGCTCAGAGTGGGTGGTCATGCGAGGTGCATCCTTTCGAGGGCGCTGAACTATTGGCGCTACTGGTCTTCTGGCTGGCCGGTGAATCGGCTCGGCCCAGATGAAGTCAACGCCCGGTGTGCGCTTCCATTCCCGCGCCTGACCCGTATCTTTTCGTGCGTCAGGAACACCCGTGTTCGTTGGAGACACCGGGGTTCCCGCGGCCTCCACGCCGCCTAGGCCCCGCCCCAGCACCCCGCCCCACCCAAGCACCCCGCCCCACCCAAGCACCCCAAATTCTCGAGAACACGTGTAATTCCGGCCAAGTTTGGTGTGAACTCGAGAAAATGAGGTGTGGCGGGTGTGGCAGCGGCGGCGAACCCAACCCAACGGGCCCCAGCGGACCCGAACGCCCCGCACCGAACCCAACCCCGAACTAGCCGCACAACGCCCGCACCCAATACTCTTAAGCCAACATAGGAGGCTTCATGGGAGATGCTGAGGCGCAGCGCAGCGCAAACACGACGACGGTCACGACCACGCTCGGAGAGGTCGTCGGTTCAGAGTCCAACGGGATTCGCCGCTTCCTCGGGATTCCCTACGCCAAGGCGCCATTTGGCGAGCTCCGATTCCGCGCCCCCGAGCAGCCCGAGGCGTGGAATGAACCGCTCCAAGCCAAAGCATTCGGCCCGACCGCCCCGCAGACGCCCTACCAGGGCAGCCTCGGCGAACTCATCAAGGTGCCCGCGATCGAGGGCACGGAGATCCTGACCGTGAACGTGTGGGCGCCAGCAGACGCCGCGGGCGCGCCCGTCGTGCTGTGGCTCCACGGCGGGGCGCTCGAGCGCGGTGCCGCGGCGCAGAGCGGGTACGACGGCCGCACCTTCGCGCGCGACGGCATCGTCTTCGTCTCGGCGAACTATCGACTGGGCGCCGAGGGCTTCAGCGTGCTCGACGGCGCACCGCTGAACCTCGGCTTGCGTGATGCGCAGGCCGCGCTCGACTGGGCGCACCGCGAGGTCGCGGCGTTCGGCGGCGACCCGGGCCGCATCACCATCATGGGCGAGTCCGCCGGTGGGGCCCTCGTCGCCGCACTCCTCTCGCAGCCGCAGGCCCGGGCAAAGGCCGCCCGAGCGATCATCCAATCCGGCCCGCTCGAGGCTGTCGACGCGGTAAAAGCCCGCCGTGCGTCTGACGCGATCGCGAAGCAGCTCGGCATTTCCACGTCGCGGGAGGCGTTCGCCGCCGCCGAACCCGCGGACCTGCTTCGGGCGCGCAGCGAGATCGCTGCCGGGTCGTCGCCCCTCAGCGGGACGCCGGGGTACGCGCTCGCTCTGGATCCGGAATCTCTCCCCGCCTCCCCCGTCGACGCGCTCGCGGGCATCGATACCCCGATCCTGATCGGCACGAACACCGACGAGTACCGGCTCTGGTTCACGCCCGAGGCGCTCGCGGGTATCAGCGGGGCGAAGGCGTGGATCGCGCGGCTCGCGATGCGGGTGCCGGGCCGGGCCGCCCGCGCTGTCCGCAAGGCCTTCCCCTCGGCGACCCCCGGGGAGCAGCTTGGGCAGATCGTCACCGACAAGCTCCTCCGGGCACCGGCAACGAGGGTCGCGCGCGCCCGCACCGCGCCGACGTTCGTCTACGAGTTCGCGTGGGAGAGCCCCGTTCGCGACCTGCGAGCGGCTCACGCTCTCGATCTTGCATTCGCGTTCGACCTTCTCGAAGACGAAGACGCCGTGCGCCTGAACGGCGAGGGGGCGCCAGCCGGCCTCGGCAGGGAGATGCACGCGGCCTGGGTCGCGTTCATCCGCGACGGTGACCCCGGCTGGCCAGCGTTTGGCGAGGGCCGCGCGACGCGGGTGTTCAACGAGCGGTCGGAGACTGTGGCGCAGCGCCGGGCCGCGATCGTCGACGCGCTCGGGTAGCAGGAGGGCCCGCGGGCCGGGCCCTCGCAGGCGGCGCTTGCGCGCAGCGGCCACTCCTGTACGCTTGAATCATGCATTACTTCTTCCTGTAACGGCTGCTCTGCCCGCCCCTCGTGAGTACTTCCGAGCGCGGCGAGCCCAGCTTTGACCCCACCGGGTCACCGTTATTTGCGCACCCCGCAGGCACTGTTGCTCGATAACCCCAGCCGCAGCAGGCACCGGTGTGCGCCAGGCACAAGGAACTACATGCATACCCCTACAACGTCCATTTCGGCGCGCCATCGCGCCCAGCTCACCGTGTCAGGCGTCACTGTTCTCCGAGGACCGCAGCGGGTCCTGAACGACGTCGATCTCGTTGTCACGCCAATATCGCGCATCGGGATCGTCGGCGAGAACGGCCGCGGTAAGACGACGCTGCTGCATACCCTCGAGGGCAGCATCCAGCCCGATGAGGGCACCGTCCACCGCATCGGCACGCTCGCTATCGCGGAACAGGAAATGGAGGCAGACGCCGGCAGCACCGTCGGCGACGCCGTCGCCCGTGCCATCGCACGGCCGCTCGCTGCGCTCGCCGCCCTCGACACGGCAGCTGCCGCACTCGCTGGCGGTGTCCCCGCGGGCGGCGGTTCAGCGAGCGCTGACTCAGCAGCTGCTGAGTCAGCCTACGCCGAGGCGCTCGAGACGGCCCAGGCCCTCGACGCCTGGGACGCGGAGCGGCGAGTCACCATCGCGCTCGAGGCGCTCGGCGCGGAGACCGACATGCGAACCCCGCTCGACAGGCTGTCGGTTGGGCAGCGCTACCGCGTGCGGCTCGCTTGCCTCCTCGGCGCCGACGACGACTTTCTGCTGCTCGACGAGCCGACGAACCACCTCGACCGCCAGCGGGCTCGAGTTCTTGACGGCGCAGATTCGGCAGCGTGCCGGCGGCGTCGTGTTCGTCAGCCACGACCGAGCGCTCCTTGCAGACGCTGCGGAGACGATCATCGACCTCGACCCCACACCCGACAACCGCTTGCGGGTCTACGGCAACGGCTACGCCGGGTACCGGGAGGGCAGGCTTGCCGAGCGCGCCCGATGGGACCAAGCCTACGAACAGCAGCGTGCCGAAGCAGCGAGGCTCCAGGAAAGCCTGTCACAGGCGCAGAACCGGCTCGTGTCAGGTTGGCGGCCCGGAAAAGGGCACCGGAAAGCACGCTCGTGCTACCCGGGCGGGCGGCCTCGTCCAGAGCGTGCACAGGAGCAGGAGGCGCTCGAAGCGCACG